>NZ_JBTHHU010000014.1:0-185291 GCF_059089585.1 Streptomyces sp. SX-6
CGGCTACCGCCGCCTCACCGTCCGGTACGAACGCAAGGGCTCCCACTTCCTCGCCTTCCTCGGCCTCGCGGCCGCCCTCACCTGCTACAAGAAACTCGCCAAGATCACCACGTGAGACATCCTCTTATGTGCACCGGCGGAGCATTCGAATTTGTCTATGAACCGGTAGAGGGACTCACCTTGCGCCGTGGGTAGAGGGGCTGCCGGGCTTGATTCCGGCGAGCTGCACGCTCAGCTGAAGACGATCACGCGCCCCGGTCCTCGCGCCCGACGACGCGAGCCGTACTTCGAGCTATTGATGAGCAGGCGGCGCAGCATCCGGGCGCCGATCATGGCTACGGCCAGGTCGACCTTTCCACGGCGGCGGTGAACTCCTGCTGCCTGCGGACATCTGCCATGTCCCACGCGATGGCGTGGCGATGCAGGCCTGTGGTGGTGGCGTGCAGCAGCCGGGATCCGTACCGCTCGGCCCATGTGCCGATGTACCGGTTCCAGTACCGGCTGCCGTCGCCGGCCTCGGTGTCCTCACCGGTTCCCGGGTCGGCGAAGAACGCCGACACCCGGTACCGGTCAAAGGTCTGGGCGACAATGCCGTCCACCTCGTCACGGGGAGCCGTCCAGAGCTTCACGCGTGGCGGGCGCTCCCACACCCCGAGGGTGACCACGTGCCCGTCGGCGACGTGGCAGCATGCGGGGTGTGTGCAGCCGGGTCGGTGGGTCGTCTTTCGAGGGGGGACGTCTCTTCGAGCCCCCTGTCAGCGCAGCGGTACGGTCAGCCGGGCGGGGTCGTCCGCCGGGGAGCTGAACGACAACCGGCTGCCCAGCGGGGTGTCGCTGCCGTACATCGGGTCCTTGGTGTCCAGCACCAGCGCCAGCCGGTGCCCTGCGGGCAGGTCGTACGCGGTGGCGAACAGCGAGAGGTCCAGCGGTACGGCCTGTCCCGGTGCGGCGGACCAGCTCTGCGGGGCGTGGCTGATCAACTTGCCGACGCCCAGAGCGTTCACATCGTAGAGGTAGGCGAACGCCGTGCTCTTGGGTGCGGACGAGGTGACCGTGGTGTGGAGCTTCACCTCCCCGCGGATGTGCTGGGTGTCGGAGTACGGCGACGACTGCCAGACCGCCGCGAAGGTGCGGGGAAGCAGCGGGACCTCCACGGTCGGCGGGATGCCGAGGAACTGGTCGACCCCGCCGGACAGTTCGACGATGCCGGAGTCGGCGCCGGAGTCGACGCCGCCCGTGATGGACGTCTGCCAGCCGGTGCCGGCCGTGCCGCTCAGCGTTCCGGTGCCGAGCAGGTTGGCGGGGCCGAGCCGCAGCGTCCGGCTGTGCGTGCTGATCGACTGCCAGTCGGGGTGGGTCTCCTGCCCTGCGCGCTCCCTGACCTGTAGTTGAACCTCGTGGTCGTCGGTGCTGTTGCCGTTCAGGTTCTTCAGGTGCTGGTCGAGCCAGGCGCGGCCGTCGTCCCAGGCCGGGTTCTTCAGGCCCAGCAGGCCGCCCAGCTCCTGGGTGGCGTGGTCACCGGGGCGCAGTTCGAGGCGCTTGGGGCCGGTGAGCTTCTGGTAGAAGGCGGCGACCTGGCTGGGGTTGAAGATGCTGTCGTTCCAGGCGTTGGCGATGAACACCGCGGTGTGGTGGGCGTTGATGCGGTCCACATAGGTGCTCGGGGAGCGGGTTCTGGCCCACTCGACGAGGTCCGGGATGTTCTGGTTGGTGAACAGCTCGCTGATCGCCTGGTGGGTCTCGGGGCTCTGGCGGCCGGTGGGTATCTGTACGGCGGTCAGGGCACCGGCAGCTCCGACGTGCCGGGTCTGTCCGCCGTAGAACGCGTTGACCAGGTCGCCCCAGGCGCTCATCGCGGCCACCGCCTTGACCCGCGGATCGAAGGCGGCGCCCAGCAACGACATTCCGGCACCCAGTGAAAGGCCGGTCATGCCGATGCGGTTCGGGTCGGCGGGGGTGTGGGCCAGCGTCCAGTCGATGACCGAGGAGATGTCGGAGACGTCCTTCGGCCCCGCGACGTCCACCTTTCCGCCGGAGAGCCAGAAGCCGCGCACGGTGTACGTGACGACGACATAGCCGTCGGCGGCCAGCTTGCGGCTCTGCGCCAGGTACTCGAGGTCGTTCTGCCCCCAGGAGGCGGGTTCCACGACCACCGGGTAGCGGCCGTGCGCGTCGGCGCCGGGAGTGCCGGGGGCGGGGGTGAGTACATCACCCTTGAGGACGGTGCCGTCCTTCATGGGTATGTCGACCAGCCGCAAGGACCCGGTGGAGCCGGCCGGGGCGGCGCGGTGTCCGGCCGGTGAGGCGGCGGACGCGGGGGTGGCGGCGAACGTCCCGGTGAGGGCAAGTGCAGTGGCCACAACCGTACTTGTCGTCCAGCGGCGGGCGCGGCGCTGGTTGCGGTTGTGGCGTTCTCGGGTGGGGCCGGATCGCGTCATCGATGTCCCATCGGACTCAGACCGTGGTGCCCCTGTGGCACGCGAACGGTACGGGAGCTGGGAGCCTAGGGGGGCGGAAGTGGTAGCGGTAAGTACGCGATCAGCCAAGTCTACTGACCGGTAACTGTTGCCGCGGACGCTGCCGTGGCTGTGGAGCCGTTCCCGCGCCATCCCCGCCGATCCCGGTCCTGGCGACTCTGTCGCCCGGACCGGCCAAAAGTGGCCGGTCCCTGGCCTGGCCCGCTGACCAGCGCGAATGCGATTGTTCAGGGACCGCCGCCGAGCGAGGAAGCGGTGCTCGCCCCCGGGGCGAGGCCAACCCAGGAAAGTGGGAACTCAGTGAAGATTTGTCTCCCTTCGGGACCGAGCGGGCCCGAAATATCCGGTCAGGACAGCAGCGCGACCAGACACCGCGCCTTACCGCGGCTGGCGGCCATCGTTGCCGCTGCCGTCGTGGCGATGACGACGGCCGTGCCGGCACAGGCACGGCCGGCCGCCGACCACGCCGATACCCAGGCAGTGCTCGACAGCTATCAAGTCAATGCCGGGCCGGGTGCGGCTGTCCACGCCGGTAACCGCGCCGGCTCGTGGGATCTGCACAGCGGGACCGCGGAAACCGGCGTCAAGCGGGCCATCGGGTCCAACGACCAGTTCCGCATCGGCAGCCAGACCAAGACATTCACCGCGGTCGTGGTTCTGCAACTGGTCGACGAGGGCAAGGTCGAGCTGGACGCCCCGATCGAGCGGTATCTGCCCGGCGTTGTCGCAGGCAACGGCTACGACGGCACCAAGATCTCGGTGCGGCAGATCCTGCAGCAGACCAGCGGCATCCCGGCGTACGAGCCGGTAACCGATGCGCCCCCCGCCAACCCGGACGGCTCCTACGCGCTGGATGCGCTGGTGCGGCAAGCACTGAAGCGCCCCCCGGCCTCCAAGCCCGGTACCGCCTGGCTGTACTCGAACGCCAACTACATGATCCTCGGCCTGCTCATCGAGAAAACCACCGGCGTCTCGGCGGCCCAGGCAATCACCGGCCGGATCATCCAGCCGCTCGGCCTGACCCGGACCGCCTACCCCCGTCCCGGCGACAGGAAGCTCGATGACCCGTATCTGCCCGGCTATTCCGGCGCCCGGGTGGGCCCGTTCTACCTCTGGACCAAATCGACCTTCTCCGTGGAGCTGTCCAAGTACGCCACGGCCGGAGCCATCGCCTCGACCGAAGAGAACATGACCACGTTCGAGCAGGCACTGGCCGACGGCAAGCTCGTGTCACCGGCGATGATGGCCCAGATGCGCACGACGGTGCCCATGCCCGGTTGGCCCGCCAATATGGGTTACGGCCTCGGGCTGTGGCGGCTCGACCTGTCCTGCGGCGGGCAGGCCTGGGGACATTTCGGCGACTTGACGAACGGTCACTCGTCCGGGACCTTCGCCACCGACGACGGCCGGCACGCGGCGATGGTGACCAACGGCTACCTCTTCCTGAGCAACGCAGGGGGGACGCCACGGGCCCAGGTGATCGACTCCGCGCTGTGCGGCACCCCGGTGGGCTGATCCACCGACCCGGTGGGGGTTTGCCTGCTCGGTGCCGGCCTGTGCACAGTCGGCCAACCCCCACTCGGCTGCACGGAGCGAACAGCGACCCGGTGGACCAGAACCACTCCGTCCCGGCGCGCCGCTCTCGCCGAGGCCCGGGCTGAATCCCCTCGTTCCCCTACCGAAGAGCGCGCAGCCCGGGGCGGAAACGGTCGACCAGGAACACCACGAGAGCCAGGGCGTAGAAGGCCAGGCCGAATGTCACGGCGTTGCCGAGCACGCCTGGGTAGCCGTGGAGGTCGACGTCGAGGAAGGGGTAGGGGTAGCGGCTCTCGGCGCCCGGGGAGAGGAGGGCACCGCGGCCGAGGGCGAAGGCGAAGTAGAACAGCGGATAGAGCAGCCACTGTGCGGCGAAGACGAATCCGAAGCGGGCCGGTGCGCTCAACAGCAGCCAGTCGAGCACGGCGGCGATGGGGGTGACCGTGTGGAGGAGCTGGTTCGCGATCGATTCCAGCGGAGTGCGATCGGCGGTCATGGAGAAGCCGCTGGACGCGTTGTCGAGCACGAAGTGGAAGACGAGGCCCGTGATGCAGATATAGAGGAGGGCCGCGCCGGTGAGCCTGGGGGACACGGCGGGCCGGGCGGACCAGGCACGACGGGCGGACCAGGCGAAGACGAACGCGATCAGGATGTTCGACTGGATCGTGAAATAGCTGAAGAGCCGTCCGAGATCGTGCGAGTCGATCATGTCGAAAGCGATGCCGGTCAGCGCGGCCAGCGAGACGAGGGCACGGAAGACCGCCGTGAAGGGACGGCGGTCCATCGGGACGACGGCCGCCGCCGGGACGGTCGCGGTGCCCACCGTGCCGATGCGGGAACTGGAGGAGGACGGGTCGATCATCCGTCTACCCTACGGGTGTGCCGGCGCGGGCTGTCCGGCCGCCGTGGGGGCGGCATGATCGAATCCGGTTGCGGAGCCCCGGCCGCCGAGCCGGCGAATACCACGTGGAGTGGGCTGTCGGCCAATACCCCGGGTGACTTTCATACCAGCGAGTGATCAGGAGTCACTCCCTGAGGTGACGTCAGGAGCCGCACCCACCGTCTAGCGTCTCAGGCATGACCAGAACCCGTCGGACGGCCATAGCCGCTGCTGCCGTGCTCGCTCTCGTCGTGCCGCTCCCGATCGCCGGAGCCGCATTCGCCGCCGCTCCCGCCACGCCCGTGGCCTCGCACCAGGCCGCCGTCAGCCCCCAACTGCCGCGTCCCACAGGCCCGCACGCCGTCGGTCGGAGCATGCTCCACCTCGTGGACAAGCACCGGCAGGACCCCTGGGTGCCGGCAGCGGGCCCGCGTCAGCTGATGGTGTCGATGTACTACCCCGCTCGTCCCCGCACCGGCGGGCCCGCGCCCTACATGACCGTCGACGAGGCCCGGGGCATGCTCAAGCAGGTGCCGCAGAGCACATTCCCGCCCGAGGCGCTGGCCGGCGCCCGTACCTGGTCGCACACCGACGCGCGCCCGGAGCACGGGCGGTTCCCGCTCGTCGTGCTCTCGCCCGGTTTTGGGATGCAGCGAGCCACCCTCACGGGTCTCGCCGAGGACATCGCCAGCCGCGGGTACGTCGTCGCGGTCGTCGACCACACCTACGAGAACGCGGGGGAGACCCTCCCCGACGGGCGGACCGTGGGCTGCGACCTCTGCGACAAGCTCCATGACCATGCGGCCGTGCCCGAGAGCCGGGCCAAGGACGTCTCCTTCGTGCTCGACCAGCTGACCGGTGCCCGTCCGGCCTGGCGGTACGCCCACCTGATCGACAAGAAGCGGATCGGCATGGCCGGGCACTCCGTCGGCGGTGACTCCGCCGCCACGACGATGGCCGCCGACAAGCGGGTGCGGGCGGGGGTGAACATGGACGGCACCTTCTGGGAGAAGCCCGCGGCCGCGGGGCTGGGCAACCGTCCGTTCCTGATGCTCGGCACCAAGAACTTCCACAGCGCAGGCACCAAGGACACGTCCTGGCCCGAGGCGTGGAAGGACCTGAAGGGCTGGAAGCGCTGGCTCACCGTCGCCGGCACCGAGCACCTCAGCTTCACCGACGTCCCCGTCCTCGCCGCTGCGGCGGACCTCCCCGTGCCCACGGGCGAGCTCCCCGCGCCGCGCTCGGAACAGCTCACCCGCGCGTACGTCGGGGCCTTCTTCGACCAGCAGCTGAAGGGCATCCACCAGAAGCTGCTGGACGGCCCCTCCAAGGCGAACCCGGAGGTGGAGTTCCAGCGCCCCTGAGCGCCGGATCAGTGGCCGCCGGAGGGGACGTCGCAGCCGGTGTGGTCGGGGTAGCCGCCGAAGGTGTCCACCTGGGCGGAGGCTTGGCTCATCGAGCCTTCCAGGCACATAGGGGAGGCATCGATGAGAAAGCCGACCCCGGTGGAGCCGTTCTGGTGCACCTGTACCTTCCCGGCGGCGTAGCCGAGGCCGGTGAGCTTGCCGCGGGTGCTCTTCTCGGTGAAGTCACCGCTCTTGCGCAGCGGTTCGAGCGCCCTCTTGATGCGCTTGGCGGCCGCGAGCCCGTCGCAACGGCTCCGGCCGTGCAACGGGATGGGAACCCTGAAGCCGTGGTTCTCGGCGTAGTGATCGGTGGGCGGCCCGGCCGGGCCCGAAGTGTCCGTGTTCGGGGGCGGCGTCGGCGTGGGGCTCTCGCCGGGGCACGGAAAGTCCACCGGCACGCTCGGCGGCGTCGCTGTCGCGGCTCGCGAAGGCCTGCCCGCGCCAACGGTGTCGTCTCCCGGATGCTCCGTTCCGCACCCTGCCGCCGCCAGCATGGCCAGCACTGCCACGGCCGGTATCCCGACCCGGGCACCAGTCGTCCTGATCTTCGTCATGCCCCGATCTTCCCCTGCCTCGTTGCAGGTGACATGAGTACGCGTACTCAAAGGGGCCTGGTGGACATCCTGACCTTGATGTCGCTCTCGCCGTGCCCGGCGATTTCGTACAGGCCCAGGCGCCGGTAGAGGGCTCGGGCCCGCTCGTTGACCACGAGGACGTCGAGGGTGAGGTCCTGGCCGCGGCGGTGGCCGTCCGCAGGCCGATGGCCGTCGGCCTGGGGGCGCGGTCGGTGCTCAGGGGCACGGTTTCCAGCCGAGGTGGTAGACGGTGGCCGAGCCGCCGTCCGCCGATTCCATCGTCATCCAGCTGTCGGTCGGGACGCTGGCCTCCACCCGGAGCTCGGTGTTGAGGTTGAGATTGCGCTGTTCGCCGCACGGGGCGTAGACGTGAATGCCGACATCGTCGTCGGACACCTGCCAGCTGCCGTCGTACGGTCCCGGGAAGCTCCGGTTCACGGAGACCGTCTGCGACGATCCCTGGAACCAGCGGTCGGCTCTCAGTATGCCCCTGGTCCCTTTCTCCAGATGGGCGTAGCCGCCGTAGTCCGCTCCCGTGATGGCGTATGTGTAGCCCTGCGGGGGCTGGACGGACAGGTTCATCTGGCAGTTCCTCCGGCCGTCCCCCGGCCGTGCGACCCATTGCTGCTGGAAGATCGTGAAAGCGGTGTTGTCCGGGCTGACGCCCACATTGGCCGAACCTGGCGGACAGCCCGTCCCGTTGACCGTCATCACGTCGATCACGAGTCTCCCCGGCGGGGGCCCGCCGCCCGCGGCGGTCGCCCCGGGCGACAGTACTCCGGCCGCGAGCGCCACGGCTGCGCCACCGATCATCACCGGCCTGAACATGGGTCCCTCCCGCTGGTCCGTGGGGCACTGGGCTCCATGCCAGCACCGGGCGCGGGGCATGTACAGGCCAGGTTGCGTCAGACCAGCGCGAGGTCCTTGGTCAGGGTGGCCATGTCGATGCCGTTGACCTCTCCCACCTCCTTGTACTCCTCCGACAGCACCGCCCACGCCTCGTCGCCGTAGGTGGCCCACCAGTCCCAGGCCATCCGCTGGACGGCACCCCAGGTGATCACGTAGAGCCAGTCCGCGTCATACCCCAGCAGCGGGATCGCGTGGCCGCCCTCGATCGGCTGGTCCTGCCAGCCCGGATCCAGCGTCCACGGCAGGGCTTCCGCGAACTGCTGCTGTGCGTTGGCCGGTACCTGGATGCCCGCGTAGACCCCGCCGAAGAGCGCGATGGTCTGCTGGATCGCGGTCCGGTCGTGGACGTTGACCGGTGCGTACGCCACGACACGGTTGTCCCACAGGCCTCCGTTCTGCCAGGACTTGAGCACCTGGGACTCGACCAGGCCGGAGTCCTGGCCGCCGGACAGCCGCAGGTACTCGTCGACGACCTGCTGCTCGGTGGGCACCGGGTTCGTCGCCTTGGTCTGGGCGTTCCAGGATTGGATCGCGTGCGCGGCGGCGGCCATGGTGCAGTCGCCGTAGCGATCGTTGCCGTCCATGGGCCAGTTGGAGACGTTCGTCGCCCAGTCCACGGCTGCCGGTGGCTCGGGCAGCGGGGCCTTCGCATAGGCGGTGAAGTCCTTCAACGCGACCGGAAACTGTGGACGGAGCTTTCCGTACCTTCCTGCGACACGTGCCATCACTGATCCCTCCTCTATCTCGGATATCTCAGAAATCGGGACAGTGGGCTTCACTTTCAGCGTATCGGCAAATATCCGACAAAGACACCCCTTTCGGCCGGTTACCCGCTGGTTGGCGCCGCGAAGACAGCGCTGAAGGCCGCTCGTACCGGGGAGTCGGTGCGGCGGTCCAGGACGGCGAACACGATCCGCCCGAAGCGGTCCGCGAACCGGCCCCGGCCCGTGAGGTGACCGGCGAACGCGGCGGCCACGTGCGCCGGTTCGTTGCGGAAGACCCCGCAGCCCCAGGCGCCGAGCACCAGTTGGGGGTAGCCATGCGCGGCGGCCGCCTCCAGCACCCGGCCCGCGCGTGCCTCCAGGGCCGCCGGGATGCGCGCGGTCTCTCCCGGCGTGCGCTGCGCGATCACACCGGCGTTGGGGGCCGCGCAGGTCAGGAAGCCTGCCTCACAAGGGGATTCGAGAAGGGTGTCGTGGTCGTCGCGGAAGACGGGTACGCCGGGGGAGTGGATCACGCGGTCGCTGTAGAACGGACTGGGGGCGGCCCGGTGCGCGGCGTAGAACTCCGGGACCTCGCGCAGGCAGGCGTACAACGCCGAGCCGCGGCACAGGGATTCCTCCTGTGCCTGGGCACCCCGCAGATAACCCCCGCCGGGATTGCGGGCGGAGGCGAAGTTCAGCGCCGCCACCGGGCCGTCCGACGCCAGCCGGCGAACGGCTCCCAGGCTGCCTTCGTCGGTCACTTCGAAGACCGTCTTCCGTGCCGGGCCCTGCCGCTCCGGTACGGTCACCGGCCGCGGTCCGTACAGCCGGGTTCCCTGCCGTGCCCGGGCGATCGCCCCGGCGAGGTCCACCGGGCGGCCCCCGGGCGTGGTGTACGCTCCGGCCGCGACGATCTCTTCGGTCTCCCGCGCGATCTCGCGCAACCGCGTGCTCATGTTGTTGTGCCTCGTGCTGTCGTGCCTCGTGCGCTCGTGCTGGGTCACGAGCGCCGAGCCTACGACCCGTCACCACGCCGTGGCGAAGGGTTTTGCGCGGGCCACCGCCGCCGAGAGGGTGGCCGCGTCCCGCCACACGGGCGAAGGACCGGTGCGGCCCCTTGCCGCGTCACCGCGGTGCGCGGTGCTCTGACGCGGCACCCATGCCCCAGGAGGCACATTCGATGTCCGTACGCACCACCGTGACCACCACCGTGACCGCCGGCGCGCTGCTCGGCCTGACCTTGTCCCCGGCGGTGGCCGACGGACAGGAGCAGCAGGGACAGCTCTTCCTCACCGTCTCGGGGG
Source organism: Streptomyces sp. SX-6 (assembly GCF_059089585.1). Lineage (NCBI taxonomy): Bacteria > Bacillati > Actinomycetota > Actinomycetes > Kitasatosporales > Streptomycetaceae > Streptomyces > Streptomyces sp. SX-6. The sequence goes on from NZ_JBTHHU010000014.1 coordinate 9,792, forward strand.
CGCGGCACACCTGGATCCGGGGTGTGCAGCTGATCTGCCCCGGCTCCCGGCCGCGCACTCACCATCCGCATGCCGGCGAGGCCTGTGTGAGCCTCGCCGGGGTCCAGGGCAGGCCGGAAGCGCTGGTCGGCGAGCGCCGCGTGTGCACCCGCGAGGACGACCCGGTCACGGCCACCGCCGACGGCGACTGGCGCGGGGCGCCCGTGCATTGGCGGAAGGACTTCCCCAACGCGTGCGAGCTCGACGCGGCGACCGGCCCCGTCTTCCGCTTCTAGCGAGCCCCTCACGTGTCCCGGGCCACCAGGGCGCCTATGGTCGCCAGCCCCAGCACCACCCACGCGAACCACAGCCACGCATTGCTGCCCATGGCCACCGTATAGGCGGTCACCAGGACCAGTCCGCCGACGGTCAGCCATGCCATCGCCTTCGCCGAGCCGTGCATCCCGCACCTCCTCACGGCGGTCCCGACGCATATACCCGCACATATGCGCGGACCGGGGGGAGGAGACCATCGTCTCCTGGCCGCGGTCCTTGCCGCCACCGCTTCAGGGGGCGGAGAGAATCACCGGCCGCGCGCCTGGAGCGAGGCCAAGTACGCGTTGTAGGCGGCCAGCTCCTTGTCGCCGTCCCGATCCGCCGCGCGGTCGGAACGCTTCGCCTGCCGCTGCTCGGAGCGGTACCACTGGTACACCAGCGCCAGCAGCACCACCACCGACGGGATCTCGCTGAACGCCCAGGCGATGCCGCCGCCCGCCTTCTGGTCGTCGAGCGCGTCGATGCCGAGCGAGGCCATCGGGTGCTTGTACGTGCCGATCATCGGCTCCGACGCCATCATCAGCGAGATGCCGAAGAACGCGTGGAACGGCATACCGGCGAACAGTTCCAGCATCCGCATCACGTAACCCGGCCGGTGCGGGCCCGGGTCCACGCCCATGATCGGCCAGAAGAACACCAGGCCCACCGCCAGGAAGTGGACCATCATCGCGATGTGCCCCGCCCTGCTCTCCATCAGGAAGTCGAAGAGCGGCGTGAAGTAGAGGGCGTACAGGCTCGCGATGAACATCGGGATCGTGAACGCCGCGTGCGTGATGATCCGCATGTAGCGGCTGTGCAGCAGCGCGACCAGCAGCTCGCGCGGCCCCTTGCGCCCCCGCCCGGCCGCCGGCAGGGCCCGCAGCGTCAGTGTCATCGGCGCACCCAGCAGGAGCAGGATCGGGGACAGCATGCTGATCACCATGTGCTGGACCATGTGCACGCTGAACATGACCATGCCGTAGTCGTTCAGCTTGGTGCACATCACCAGCCAGATCGTCACGATGCCGGTGACCCACGCCACCACCCGGCCGATCGGCCACTTGTCCCCGCGCCGCCACAGCCGCACCACGCCCCAGCCGTACAGCGCGAGTCCCAGCAGGCAGCCGGTCATGAAGAACGGGTCGCCGCTGAACTCCAGGCCCCGCGCCAGCGTGAACGGCGGCATGTCCATCATCATCATGCCGTGATGCCCGCTGTGATCCATCCACTCTCTCCCAATTCGGACCAATGCGCCGGGACCAGAGTAGAGGCGCCCCCGGCCGGTGCCGATGCCGGGGGCGCCTTGAGTGACCAGCTCACAGCAGTTGTCAGCTCACAGCGGTGATCGGCTCACAGCACGCACTCCGCCTCGGCGTACCGCTCCCACGGCACCGTCTTCAGCCGCTCGACCGCCTCGGCCAGCGGCACCAGCGTGATGTCGGTACCGCGCAGCGCGGTCATCATCCCGAACGCCCCGCGGTGCGCGGCCTCCACCGCGTGCCAGCCGAAGCGCGTCGCCAGCACCCGGTCGTACGCCGTGGGCGTACCGCCGCGCTGGACATGGCCGAGGATCACCGGACGCGCCTCCTTGCCGAGGCGCCGCTCCAGCTCGACGGCCAGCTGACGGGCCACACCGGTGAACCGCTCGTGCCCGTACACGTCCGTACCGCCGCTCTCGAAGGCCATCGAGCCCTCGCGCGGCTTGGCCCCCTCCGCGACCACCACGATCGCGAAGCGCTTGCCCGCCTCGAAACGCTTGCCGACGACCGCGGTCAGCTCGTCGATGTCGAAGGGACGTTCCGGCACGACGATGGCGTGCGCCCCGGCGGCCATGCCCGACTGCAGGGCGATCCAGCCCGTATGGCGGCCCATCACCTCGACGATCAGGACCCGCTGATGGGACTCGGCCGTCGTCTTGAGCCGGTCGAGGGCCTCCGTCGCGACGCCCACCGCGGTGTCGAAGCCGAAGGTCACATCGGTGGACGCGATGTCGTTGTCGATGGTCTTCGGCACCCCCACGATGGGCAGCCCCGCGTCCGACAGCAGTCGCGCCGCCTTGAGCGTGCCCTCGCCGCCGATCGGGATGACGGCGTCCAGGCCGAGCTCCGCGGCATTGGCCTTGGCCCGCTCGACGCCTTCCCGCAGCTGCGCGGGCTGTACCCGGGACGAGCCCAGGACGGTGCCGCCGGTGGCCAGGATGCCGGCCACCGCCTCCAGGTCCAGCGGGCGGTGGTCGCTCTCCAGCAGACCGCGCCAGCCGTCGCGGAAGCCGATGACCTCGTCACCGTGGTCGACGACCGCGCGGTGCACGACGGATCTGATGACGGCGTTGAGACCGGGGCAGTCGCCGCCGGAGGTGAGTACACCGATGCGCATGGCAGGGGAACCTTCACAACAGGGCCGGAGACCGGACCCCGTCGTCCGGCTGGATCCCCGCCACCCTACTAAGCCGGGGCGGCGGGGAGCGTCAGCGTTCCGCTATGCGGGCTGGGACGCCGCCGCGATGCGCTCGTTGCGCAGCGCCTCGTACCAGCGGTCGTCGACCGGCGGCAGGGCGTTGACGTCCAGCGCCAGCTTCAGCAGCATGTCCGCGATCAGCGGATTGCGTGCCATGACCGGACCGTGCATGTACGTACCGAAAACGGTGTCGTTGTACGCGCCCTCGGTGCCGTCACCCGTGCCGTTGCCGTTGCCGAAGCGCACCCGCGCGAACGGGCGGGCGTTCGGGCCGACGTGGGTCACGCCCTGGTGGTTCTCGAAGCCGGTCAGCGGCGGCAGCCCCAGCCGGTCGTCGATGTCGGCCAGCACGTCGCCGACGCAGCGCTCGTTCTCGCCGCGCGTGCTGACCACGTCCAGCAGGCCCAGACCCTGCTCGCGCTGGCCCAGGTCGTTGATGAACTCGTGGCCCAGGATCTGGTAGCCGGCGCACACCGAGAAGACGATCGCGCCGTTGGCGACCGCGCGGTTCAGGCCGCCGTCCCGGCGCAGCCGCTCGGCGGCCAGCCGCTGCGGCCGGTCCTCGCCGCCGCCGATCAGGTAGATGTCACCGGAGGTCGGGATCTGCTGGTCGGACCGGACGTCCAGGCGCTGGACGTCCAGCCGGCGCTGGTGCGCCCGCCGCTCCAGGACCAGGACATTGCCCTGGTCGCCGTAGGTGCTGAGCAGGTCGGGATAGACCCACACCACACGCAGACTGTTCTGGCTCATGCTCGCAATTCTCCTGGCTTCAGTTGCCGACGCGGCGGCGGAGATCCTGGAACGCCGTGTAGTTGGCGATGACCTCGATCCGCCCGGGCGGGGCGGCCTGCACGGCCTCGTCCACGGTGTCGCACACCCGGAAGTCCAGGCCCGCGACCTCGAGCCGCACCGCGAGGTCGAGCCTGCGGTCGCCGATGACGAAGATCGGGTGGCCGGCGAGGCGGGTGTAGTCCACGTCCCACAGCCACGAGGTGTCGGTGCCGTCCGCGCCCCGCGCGTTCACCGACAGCAGCACCGGGGCGGGCGGGCCGTCGATCAGCGAGAACGTCTCGAGCCAGCCGGCCGGGTTCTTCGCGAGCAGCAGCCGCAGCTCCCGGCCCTCGAAGGTCACCACGTCATAGCGCCCGGCGACCGCCTGGACCTGGTACATCCGCTCCAGCGCCACCTGCGGCGGCACCCCGAAGGTCGCGGCCACGGCGGCGGACGTGGTGGCGTTCGCCTTGTTCGCCCGGCCCGGCAGCTGCAGGTGGATCGGCCACGCGGACCCGTGCGGGTCCAGCACGTAGTCGCCCGACAGCGCCCAGCTCGGGGTGGGCCGGCGGAAACCGCACTCGCCGCAGAACCAGTCGTCGCCCGGGCGCTGCATCACACCGCCGCACGACGGGCAGGACCAGGCGTCGTCCTTCCATTCCTGGCCGGCCGCCACCCACACCACATTGGGCGAGGAGGAGGCGGCCCACACGATCAGCGGGTCGTCCGCGTTCGCGATCACCACGGCCTTGGTGCCGGTCAGCCCCTCGCGCCACTTCTCGGCCAGCATGCGGGTCTCCGCGGCGCGGTCCAGCTGATCGCGCGAGAGGTTCAGCAGCGCTATGGCCTTCGGGTTCACGTCCCGGGCGACACCCGCCAGGTACTTCTCGTCCACCTCGATCACGCCGTAGCGCGCGTCCGAGCCACCGGCCAGGGCGGAGGTGATGCCCGCGGGCATGTTCGCGCCCAGCGCGTTGGACACCACCGGTCCGCTGGCGCGCAGTGCCTCGGCGATGAGGCGGGTCGTGGTCGTCTTGCCGTTGGTGGCCGAGACCAGGACCACGTCGAGGTGCGTGGCCAACCGGGCCAAAAGGTCCGGGTCCAGCTTGAGGGCGACCTTGCCGCCGATCACCGATCCGCTGCCTCGCCCCGCAGCTCGCGACACCGCCGCCGCGGCCCGGCCGGCCGTCACGGCCAGCTTGGCTCGCGGCGACAGCGGCCCAGAGTTGCCTGCCATCGTCCTAGATCCTCCTTGCATCCACCGCCGCGCCTGAATCCCTGGTCCGTACGCCGGCCCGCCCCCTTCGCGCCGAACCGCCGGCCAGGAGGCTTCGGTCGGGGATCAGCCTATCGAGGTCCGGCAGTGGGCCCGAACCTGCCACCGTCGGAACGTAGGGTTGTCGGTATGCGAAGAGGCTCGATTCCCGGCAGTTCCGGACTCGTGCGGCCCGTGCGGCTGCTCGGTGACCCGGTGCTCGGCGCACCCTGCGAGGAGGTCACCGCGTTTGACGCGGACCTCGCCGAGCTCGTGGAGTCGATGTTCGCCACGATGTACGCGGCGAACGGAGTGGGGCTCGCCGCCAACCAGATCGGTGTCCCGCTGCGGGTGTTCGTCTACGACTGCCCCGACGACGAGGACCGCCGCCATCTCGGACACATCGTCAACCCGCGCCTCGTGGAGACCGGGGGTGTCACCGTCCGCGGGCCCGAGGGCTGTCTGTCCCTGCCCGGTCTGGAAGCGGGCACGCCGAGGTCCGACGAGGCCGTGGTCGAGGGCTTCCGGGCCGACGGCTCACCGGTGCGCGTCAGCGGCACCGGGTTCTTCGCCCGGTGCCTCCAGCACGAGTGCGACCACCTCGACGGAGGCCTGTACGTCGACAAGCTCACCGGACTGCGCCGCCGCCGCGTCCTGAAGGCGGCGCGGCGCGCACCCTGGGCAGCGGACGCCGGGGACTAGGGGGGTGGCCGATGGGTCGGTGCGGGCCCTCCCGGGCTCAGAACTCCGGCCCGTCCGCCCGGTTGCCCGCGGTGGCCAGCCGGCCCCACAGCAGGTCCGTGAGATGCCGCACCAACTGCTCGCGGGGGCAGGGGCGTTCGCGCAGCCACCAGTCGCCGGCGGCGTGCATCATGCCGACGACCCCGTGCCCCCAGACCCGGGCGGCCTCCTCGCCGTCCGGCCCCAGGTCGACCCGTTCGGCGATCACCAGGGCCAGTTCCTCGCCGAGGCGGCGCAGCAGCGGCGCGGAGTGCCGGCCCACGTCGAAGCCCTGGTCCGGGGACTGGCTCTCCTCGGCCGGGTGCATCAGGAACCGGTACACCTGGGGCCGCGCCTCGATGGCCGCCAGATAGACGTCCAGGGTCTGCTCGACCCGTGCCCGCCGCTCGCTGGACGCGTCCAGCGAGGCGCGCAGCCCGGCCAGCAGTGCGTCGGTGTGCCGTACGGCGAGCGCCCGGTACAGGCCGCCCTTGTCGCCGAAATGGCGATAGAGAATCGGCTTGGTGATGCCCGCCTCGGCGGCGATGGCGTTCATCGACGCGCCCGGTCCGTCCCGCAGCACCACCCGGTCCGCGGCCTCCAGCAGCTCCTTGCGGCGCCGTTCGGTCGTCCGCTGCTGGTCTTCTCTTTGGTTGGTCTCCACCATCGCCTCCCCGCCCCTGTGTTCACGTAGCGCTTGCGCAACGTAACACCCTCATGCCGGGGAGGAGTCGTAGGGGGAGGGGGAGTTGACAGTCGCTACTGGCGGGTAACACACTCGCGTTACCGCACGTAAGGGTGATCGGGGAGGGTCCGTGACCGAGTTCGTGATGGAGCTGAACGACGATCAGAAGGCCGTCCGCGACTGGATCCACGGCTTCGCCGCCGACGTCATGCGGCCCGCCGCCGCGGAGTGGGACGAGCGCGAGGAGTTCCCCTGGCCGGTGGTCCGGGAAGCGGCCAAGATCGGCTTGTATTCGCTGGACTTCTACGCCCAGCAGTTCTTCGACCCCACCGGCCTCGGGATCCCGCTCGCCCTCGAGGAGCTCTTCTGGGGCGACGCCGGCCTCGGGCTCGCGATCGCCGGTACCGCGCTGGCCGCGGTCGGCGTCCTCACCAACGGGACCGACGAGCAGATCGGCACCTGGATACCGCAGATGTACGGCGACGTGAACGACGTGAAGGTGGCCGCCTTCTGTTCGTCCGAGCCCGACGCGGGCTCGGACGTCTCGGCCATGCGCACCCGCGCCGCCTACGACGAGGCCAAGGACGAATGGGTGCTGAACGGCACCAAGACCTGGGCCACCAACGGCGGCATCGCCAACGTCCACGTCGTCGTCGCCGTCGTGGACCCCGAGCTCGGCGCGCGGGGCCACGCGTCGTTCATCGTCCCGCCGGGCACGCCCGGGCTCTCGCAGGGGCAGAAGTTCAAGAAGCACGGCATCCGCGCCTCCCACACCGCCGAGGTCGTCCTCGACGGGGTGCGGGTCCCCGGTCACTGCCTCCTCGGCGGCAAGGAGAAGCTCGACGAACGGCTGGCCCGCGCCCGCGAGGGCCGGACCGCGAGAAATGCCGCGATGGCCACCTTCGAGGCGTCCCGGCCGGCCGTCGGCGCCCAGGCGGTCGGCATCGCCCGCGCCGCCTACGAGGTGGCCCTCGACTACGCCAAGACCCGCGTCCAGTTCGGCCGCCCGATCATCGAGAACCAGGGCGTCGCCTTCCAGCTCGCCGACATGCGCACCCGCATCGACGCGGCCCGGCTGCTGGTCTGGCGCGCCTCCTGGATGGCCGTCGCGGGCAAGCCCTTCACAGCGGCGGAGGGCTCCATGTCCAAGCTCTTCGCGGGCGAGACCGCCAAGACGGTCACGGCCCAGGCCATGCAGATCCTCGGCGGCAACGGCTACACACGCGAATACCCGGTGGAGCGGATGCACCGCGATGCCGCGATTTACACCATTTTCGAAGGCACGAGCGAGATCCAGCGGCTGGTGATCGCGCGGGCGCTGTCGGGGATGCCGATCCGGTAGGGGATGCGCAGGTGAGCGCGGTCGTGGCCGGTCATGCGGGGGCTTCCGCCTCGCAGGCCCTGGGGGACGGAAACCGGCCCCCAGCCGCTTCTGGGAGAATTTTGGGAGATCGCTTTCGGCGGGAAGAGTGTGGCGCGGGGTAAGGGCCGAACTCGCGCCGATCGATCACCGGCTTCCATGCCTCTTCCCACAGGGACTGCAGGTAGTCGGCGATCATCAGCTCCATGCCGAGCGTGACGTGCAAGTACGTCCCCTCGACGCCAGGAAGCTCATGCCCCAGCCGGGCCTCCACGGCAACCCTCGGGAGGTTGCCTTCGTCGAGCCACGTCTTGTGGCTATGGCGCAGACCGTGTGGGGTGAGCCCTGCCACGCCGAGCACTGGGCGTACACCGACCCGGGCTTTGGCGCCGCGGACCACATCGCGGGGTGCTCTGCCTTCGACCATCGGGTGGAAGGTGTCGGTGTACCAGTCGCCACCGCGCAGCAGTGCGGCCTCCCTTCGGCGCGGTGAACACCCACTCCGAGGTCGGCCGCCAGCCCATCAACTGCTTGATGAGCGTGGCCAGGAAGGGAGGGATGATCAGGCCGCGCCCCGAGTCGTACTTATTGTCGATCTCGGCGAAGACGCCATTGATGTACTGGCTCTGCTGTGTTGTGTGGATGCGTGCACCTGCGCCACTGTCCTTGAGAGACAGTTGGTCGCGGTGCAGGCCGGCGGCTTCGCCGATGCGGAGCCCGGTGTAGGCGGTGGTAATCACCAGCGCGTACTCGTTGAGGCCGTGCATCGTGAGCCCATTGCGAGCGATCAGCAAGGCCTGCCGCGGAGTGGCTATGACCTTGTTGGTCTTGGGCTTTGGCTTGTACTTACCGTGCCTCCCGCTCCTACGCGAAGCCACTGGGTTGTCACCACGCAGCTGCTCAGTGACGGCGTCGTCCAGCATCGTGCGGAAGGTAGTGAAGCAGCCCAACTTCCTCCAGGGAGAGCGGAGTTCACGCCTTCGGGCATAGATCAGCCACGAGACATGCTCCACGAGCTCATGTGGGATGTCGAGCATGGAAGGATACGGAACCAACGAAGCCCCCCGGCCGTCGGCGTGTTGAGTGAGATCACCACACCAACGACGAGAGGCTTCGCCATGTCACCCATCCTGACCAGCCCTTTTCGCTCCCAGCCCACAGGATGAAAAAGGTTCACTGGGGGTGTCGGTGTGAAACCCCTCCGGTATCGCTAATTCCAGAGCCAGTACTGGTAGGCGTTGGTGTGGTCGTTGCTGCATGGGTAGGCAATTGCGTTTCCGGTCTGGCCGCCGTCCAGGCACTTGGTGGAGTCATGCACCCACCGGAAGACGTAGTACGTCTGGCCATTGATGTTCTTCGCGGCTTCCTTCGTCCAGTGCTGGTAGTCGCCGCCGTTGCACGGGCCTTCCCCGTTGTTGCTGCCTACGCCAGGGTCGATGCAATTGCCGGAATTTGTCTGAAACTGATAGTAGTTCGCTCCTGCAGGGGATATGTCGCGCCACCACTGGGCCCCGGAGCCGTTGCAGGGCCAGGTGCTCATGTAGTCGCCAGCATCGAGACATTGCTGCTTCGCCTCATTGAACATCGTGCCGTTCTTCCACGCGGCATTGGCTGTGCCGCTCTGTGCCATGACAAAGAGGGCCAATGGTGCAACTACGCCAGCGATGACTCGCAGCACCATCGCCCTGGCTCTCTGCATGTTCCGGAACATTTTGTCCCTTTCTGCAGCTGCACGTGGCTCAGGATGCGCCGATAGGCATCCTGATCTAGCGGATCGCCTCGGAACGTAGATGCGCATCCAGCCCTGGTCAACCATTCGAATGTAAGTGGAATCTGCTCATTCGATTGAGTTCCCGCAGTAGAGACCTTCGCGGTACCGCCTGGCCTGACATAAGATTGCCCTAAACATCTCATGTGAGTGTGATTGATCACGCCTGTCTCTGACTTGGGGCGTGGTGAGGGCACGGTGTTCGGCCCAGCGGCCGTACAGCAGGGCTGCGGTGGTGTTACTGAACCTTTTTCATCCTGTGGGCTGGGAGCGAAAAGGGCTGGTCAGGATGGGTGACATGGCGAAGCCTCTCGTCGTTGGTGTGGTGATCTCACTCAACACGCCGACGGCCGGGGGGCTTCGTTGGTTCCGTATCCTTCCATGCTCGACATCCCACATGAGCTCGTGGAGCATGTCTCGTGGCTAATCTATGCCCGAAGGCGTGAACTCCGCTCTCCCTGGAGGAAGTTGGGCTGCTTCAAGCAAGCCCTGCTCGCACTGGCCCACCTGCGGAAGAACGAGACGTGCGCGCAGCTAGGAGCCGGGTTCGGGGTCTCGGAGGCGACCGCCAGGCGCTACGTCGAGGAGACCGCAGAGGTCCTGGCCGCATGGGCGCCGGTTCTGCGTGAGGCCCTGGTGGGCCTGGGTGAGGGCGACTTCGTCATCGTTGACGGCACGTTGATTCCCATCGACCGGATCAAAGCGGATGAGCCGTACTACTCGCAGAAGCACCGGAAGCACGGCAGTGGTTCTCCCGAGCGGTGCCCGGCCGGACTCATGACCTCACCGCGGCCCGCGCCCACGGCATCGTCCAGGCCTGCCTCACCCGGCAGATCCTGGTTCTGGTCGACCGGGCCTACCAAGGTGCCGGCGCCACCGTGCGCACCCCGTATTACCACCACCGCATCCAGCCGCCGCACTACCACCGGTTCAACCGTGTGCATGCCCGATTCCGCGCTCCGGGCGAACGCGCCTTCGCCCGCCTCAAGTCCTGGCGCATCCTCCGCAGAGCCAGATGTTCCACCAACCGCATCGGACGCATCGTGGACGCCATCCACACCCTCCTCACCTGCAGTTATTCAGGATGAAAGAGGTTCAGTAAGGGCTTTCTCGATGTGGTCCGCGTCTTGTCACAGGCCTTGGCCAGCTGATTGCACGCGGCCACCAGGTTTGCCACAAGGGTTTCATCTTCCTGTGCCCTATCCGGAGGGTCGCTGAAATCGACCGTGCTCTTGAAGTACTGGTCGAACGCCATGGCCGCCTCGCCGGCATGCGCCCTGTTCGCCGTTCTGGCATACGTCTGTGCGTCACCGAGGAACCGGTGCGTCAACTGACTGGCGTGACGCCATGATCGCGCGATTGTACGGACCTTGTCTGGGTCTCCCCGGTAGCGGTTGCCGCCGCCCGGTGCGTACTGGTCGTACCAAGCCGTATCGCCCACAATGTCCGGTAGATGATGGCCCAGGCCCAGGAACGACTGCGTACATTCCTCTGTCGGGTCACCCATGCCCGCAGTCGCGTCGTCTTGCTGAGCCATGAAGCTCGCGGCAATCGCGCTGTCGGTCGCGATGGTCTCGCGAGCGGTGCGCATGAGTGCCTTGCCGCTGCCGCCGAAGATGTAGGCGCTGAACCCAATCTGGTTCAGCGTGGTGGTCGCGGCAGGCTTGTACACTCTCGCGAACGCGTGGCCGGCATCATCGTCACCAGCCATCCCCTTCTGCTGGGACAACTCTGACCCCAGTGCGATAGCGGTGTCCCGCGCGGCCTTCATGACAGTGTCGGCCAGCCCCATGGACGCCTTGATCATCCCAGAGGGGATCATGCCCATACGGTCAGTCACTCGTACTCCTCCCCTAAGCGCATCCATCTGTTCTATCGCAGCGCGCCATGAGGTGGCAGTGGAGGGGAAGGCAGGGGGTGTAGGGCCGATCCTGAAGCTGCGTCAGCGGCGTACCGCGTTCCTGATCCGTTGCATGGACTGCCAGCCAATCTGGCGAATGTTGTGCAGAGTCTCTTCGTCGGTAGCGCGTAACTGATCCAGAGTGGTGATGTCCTGCCGGACCAGAGCATTGGACAGCCTGTGCCCGGTGCAGTCGTGGCCGAGTAGGTCCCGCAACTGCCCCTCGGGAGTTCCGGGGTCACATCGTGCGTTGCATGAGGGTCGCCTTTCCTGCGGGATGGGTTGCGTCGGCGCTTCCTCTACGTTCACGCTTTCGCTTGACACAGCGTGTTCTGCCTCGGCAGCAGTTGCGGCTGCAACCGCAGCGGCGAACGGGACATGCCCGTTCAGCGACGGTCCGAGGGCTGTCCCTTCACTATGCAGGCCCGGCAGTGTCGCCACGACCGCGACCGTTCCGGTCTGTTCACTGCGCACGGCAATCACGGTCCATCGACCGAGAGGAGTGCCAGCCACGGCTCAGGTCCTTCTCTGTGAGATCTGTCGCGCTTAGTGTCCCGCCTGACGGTTCTGCTGGCGGACCGAACGCCAAAACGGCCTTCTGGCCACGCTGACTTGTACGGTGACCACGAGAACGACCGGGCAGGCCGGATCTGGAGCTCACAGCGCCGAGCAGGGAGCTGGCCAGGGTGCTACCTGCGCAGGATGCCCTGGACGGTGCCCAGTGAGGTGCCGACCCGGGTCGCGATCTTCCGAGCTCATGGCTTGAACGGGCGCCTCCGAGCTGGCAATCCGCTCCACTTCGTCGAGTGGCTCTGTACACGAGAACAGGATCTGGTCCGCTTCTTGTGGTCGTCTACGCAGCGTGGCTCGATTGACGGGCGCGCCGCGGTGCCGCACGAGCCAGCCTGGCCCGCTGTACGAGGGATGTAGCGGCCCTCTCCCACTCGGGATACGCGAAAGCGAACCCGGCTGTGCGCAGCCGGCCCGGCACCACCCGGCGGCTCTTGAGCAGCAGCTCCGTGTCCGAGCGCAGCGCGAATGCCCCCAGCTCGGCCATCCAGCGCGTCGCCGGCAGCCCCACCGGGACGCCCCAGGCCGTGCGCAGCGCTCGCATGAAGTCGCGGTGCGGGAGGGGGGTGGGCGAGGCGAGGTTGACCGGCCCCTCGAGGTCGTCCTGGGCGATCAGGAATTCCACCGCCCGCACGAAGTCCTCGTCGTGGATCCAGGAGACGTACTGCGCGCCGCCAGCCACTGGGCCGCCCAGCCCGAGTCGCGCCAGCCGCGACAGTACGTCGAACACACCGCCCCGGTCCGGGCTCATGACCATCGCCGAGCGCAGCGCCACCTTGCGCGTCGCGGGAGTCCGCGCCTCGGCCTGGGCCCGCTCCCAGTTCTTCGCGATCTCGACGCTGTATGCCCAGTAGTCCGGCACCCCGGCTTCCGAGCCTCCGATCACCCCGGTCGTCTCGTCGTGTGCCGCGTCGAAGCGGTGGGCGTAGACCGTCGCCGTACTCATCTGCAGCCACACACGCGGCGGCCGCGCGGCAGCGGCGATCGCCTCACCCACCACCCGCGCCGAATCCACCCGCGAATCCATCATCGCCTGCAGATTCTGGGCGGTGTAACGACAGGAGACGCTACGCCCGGCCAGGTTGATCACGACATCGCAGCCGTCGATCGCCGCGGCCCAGCGGCCGAGTGTGACCCCGTTCCATCCGATGTCGTGCGCCCGCACGGGACGCCGGGTCACCACCGTGACCTCGTGACCGGCCGCCGTCAGCGCACGATCGAGAATCCTGCCCACCTGTCCGGTTCCCCCGGGCAGCACTACCTTCATCGAACCCCCTCGGCTTCGCTCGACAACACCGTAACTCTTCTTTTTGAACACGTTCAACTCGGGAGTTCGGTGCACGTCAGGGCGAGGCGGCCGACACAGGCGGGCGGATTGGCGTTCACTTTGGTGTGCGAGTCGGTCAAGGCATCCGCGGGTGGCCGCCGTGCGGCCGGAAGCTCCATCTGTCGGCATGGGCGTCGCAACGGTGAGAGCGAACGGGTCACCGGCCCTGTGCGAGGTCAACCAGCCGGTGCATCCATGCTGGTGGCAGTGCCGGATTGGCTGCGGCGGCGCACGCGCTGCGCGGTAGCGTGAGACGCCGCAGCAACTCACCGGCGGGGAGCCTCGGATCCCGTACCGCCCACACTCCCACCTCCGGATCGTCGGCCAGCCGCAGCGGCAACTCCGGCCCGGCCTCCGGGCCGTCCAACGCGGCATATCGCAGCCGGGGATTGGGATCGTCCGCAAAACGGGCCAGACCTGGCCGGGCGAAGTTGCGATGATTGCGCAGGGCTGACCAGTTCCGGTCCTGCGCCGTGGCGTACAGCTCCACCAGCAGCTCGTGCGGCGCGTCCCGGCAGTGCTCACAAAGGTAGCGCCGCACCCAGGGGTCCTCGTCCGCGGCCAACCGCGCCACCACGTCGGACGGCAGGTGCGGCTGCCTGGCCAGTGCCCGTCGCAGTCCGACATGCGCCGAGGCGGCGATCCGCCGCGCCGCATCGGGCTCCCCTGCCCGCTCCTGGACCCAGGACGGCCACGGGCCATGACCCATCACCGTGTACACGATCGAGACCCGCTGCTCCTCGGTCAGGTCCTCCCGCATCGACAGGGCCAGCCGGACCATGTCCTCGGGGTCCTCGGCGAGCCGGAGCGCCGTCGCGAGCGGCACCGCGGGATCACCGGCAGCCTTCCGCCGGACGTGCCCGTCCGCGTGCACCACCCGGTCCTCGGCTGTCAGCACCCCTGGTTCTTCCGCAACGCGGAACAGCATGGAGATCTTCTCGCGCACCTGCACAGAGGGATCATTGAGCAACCGCTCCTGTATCGGCTGCGCCAGCCGTTCCCACAGCTCCGGGCTCAGCACCGCGGCCCGTACACCGGAATCCTCGTCCCCCAGGAGCCGGTCCTGCACGGCAGGAGGTAGCCCCCGATAGGGGCTAATTATGCGTCTGACCTTCGGGTCTGTGTCCTCTGCCAGTATCTCCAGCACCCCTGCCGGAATCCGACGCCCGAAGTCGGTGAGCAGCGCCGCGTACGCGAACCTGACCCGGGGCTCCGCATCGCACGCGAGTCGCGCCAGCACATCGACATCCGCAGTCGGATTCTCCACGACATCCAGACGGTGCTGCATCCGCGACGACGCCACCGCGACAGCAGTCGCCTCGGCATCGAGCTCCCGCCAGCGGAGCGGGGACGCCGGCAGCTCCTCGAACTCCAACAGCCGCTGCAACACCGCCCCCGGCAAAGCCGGATTGCACGCCAGCCCGCACAGCCACTCCCGTGCTACGTCCTCATCCGTACTGGCCCGCTTGAGGGCCGCATCCACCCCGTGCATCCGACCATTCTCTACCGCTCAACAGGTCGTTCGCGAGGCGCTGTCTGCTCTCGTGAACATCGACCTCGCACCGATACGGGTGCCTTCCGAGTCGATGTCCTGTCTCACTCAATCGAGTCGTTTTCTCACGGACCGAGTCGTTCGGGCTTCTGTCTCAGCGAACCTCGTCGCGCCGTTGAGGGTGTCGGGGGTGCTGGATGGCTGTACCGGCAGGGGTGGATCAGGCAGGGACGTGCATCGAGTTGTCCTACCTGCTCGCAGCTGTTCTGGCTGCACTGGCATGACGGTGAGCGGGCGCGTCGGCACGCCCCGGACTGCTTCGTTCGCTGAACGGAGTTCGACCGGAGTGGTCACTTCGCGGCCATGGAGGAGCCGGGTCCTGCTCGTCGGCGACATCCGCGCCTTCTTCCGTACCCTGCGCGGCCTCGCGAGCCACCCGTGACGCGCCCGGCTCCATCCACCCGAATGCGGTCCGTGTCGTCCACAGGGTCCGCGGCCAGGGCATGCAGATTCTGAGCTGCACCCCGTTGGACGCTCGGACCGTCATGGACCGAGCCATTCCGCTCTCTTCCGCTCCAGTGCCGTCCTGGCCGGAGCTTCGGCCATGCCCTGGAGAACCTATGGCACGCATGCCCGGCGCCGCCTGGCGGCCCGTCGTCAACGCCCACAAGAACGGTGTCCTCGAACACCGCGGCCTGGTCCTGCACGTCCAGGACGGCACCAACAGTCCCTACGGCTACTTCAACAATCCCGCCAAGCCGGTCAGCTCCGACTTCTGGGTCAGCACCATGGGACGGATCGAGCAGTACGTCGAGACCGGCGTCGACTACGCCTTCGCGCAGCATCTGGGCAACCCGTACTACGCCAGCGTGGAGACCGAAGGCCACCCGGACACCCCGCTCACCTCTGCCCAGGTGGAGGGGGTGGCGCACATCTACGCCTGGGGGAACTCCACCTTCGGCTGGCCGCTGCAGGTCGTGGACAGCACGACCCAGCCCGGTCTGACCTGGCACGGCGTCGGCGGCGACGCCTGGGGCGGGCACCCGCACTGCCCCGGTGACAAGCGCAAAGCACAGCGCGGCCGGATCATCGCCCGCGCGACGGAGATCCTGGCGCTCGACACGGACGGCGAGCCCAGCATCGACCTCGGCCGCCTCATCACCCTGACCCGCTCCGACCCGGGCGCCGCGCAAGACCACCTGACCTACCCCGACGGCGTCCGTCTCGTCGAGGGGGCGCTGCACGCCAAGGGCCTGCTCGACAACATCAACACCAACGGCGACTTCGGGTGCCTCACCATCGCGGCGTACGCGGCGTGGCAGCGGCGCCTCGGCTACAAAGGTGCCGCGGCGGACGGCGTCCCCGATCAGCTATCCCTGACCAAGCTCGGCCAGCGGTGCGGCTTCACGGTCACTGCCTGACCGAGTAGGTCGACATCAGCCGGCTTGCCGACATGCCACGAGCCTGGTCCACAGCGGACTGATCACACGGGTCCGCGACTACATGGGGTGTTCACGAGAGGCTGTGACCTGCCGTATTGGCGGGTCTTGAAGATCGCTCCCCAGAAGCCGGGAGATCGTTCCCCAGACCTTCGGCCGGGGTCGGCTGTCAGTGCCACGGCCTAGGGTCGCGCCATGACTCGCATAGATCTGAGTGCCTTCGATCAGGCGTGGGACGGTTTTGCCTCCTGGCTGGCAGCGAACTCGCCAGCGGACCGTGCGGCGTTACGGCTGCCTGCTACCCGGGAGGAGATCTCTGGGCTTGAAGCAGGGCTGGGCTTCCCTCTCCACCCGGAGCTGCGGGCCTTGCTGGAGCGGCACAACGGGGTCGTCGGTCTCCGGAATGACGTGCCGGTGGGGGGACAGCCGGGCGGCTTCCTCCCGCTGAGGCATCGGCTGAGCTGCACGAGCGAGATCGCGTCGACGCACCGGTGGCTCGTCGGCTTCGGCGAGGACAACCTCGCGTCCGGGCTGTGGGAAGAGGACCATCTCAACGGCCATGCTCATCAGTGGGTCCCGTTCGCACTCCCCATCGACGGGGGCATCGCTTTCATCGACCACCGCCCCGGCCCGACGTATGGCCACGTCTATGAGATGGGCATCGGCTCGGGCGACATCGACGGAGTCGAGTGGGTGCCCAGCCTGGCCAGGCTGTTCCATGATCTGACCGAGTCCCTGGAAGCCGGAACACCCTTCAAGTGGTACTGGCCAGGCCTCTGCGAGCTGCCGTCAGGACAGCGTTGCGTCGACTGGGATATTCGAACCTGAGCCAAGCGCTGCCACTTCAGGCCGGCGTGAAGCCGACTGGCAACGTCTTGCCAGCTGGTCCAACTCCCGGGCGGCAGTTGACGGTTTGGCGTGCTGGGGCGCCTGGTGTTCCCTACCGTGTGCGGCGTTGAGCTGATCTTCTGGTGATGGGGGGCCTGGGCGGGGTCGGCAGGCGACGAGGTCACTGCGGCTCAGGGCCTGCGGGCGGCTGTCAGGTTCTACTCGGCCAAGGCTGACAAGCTGCAAGGTCACCATGGGGAGTTGGAAGCAGAGCCGGCCGCGTTGCAGGTCAAGCTGGCTGCGGTGCAGGCCGACATGGCCAAGGCCCGGACTGCGCGCGATCAGCTGGCCGATGCTCTGGAGGAGCTCCTCGCAGACGTTCCGCCCCCTCCCCAGGAGACTGCACAGGCACCTGAGGAGCCGGACTCTTCGGCTGACGGAGAGGCAGGTCCTGCCAGTCGGCCGGGTGCGGAGTCCGGCAGCGGCCGCACGGGCTCTTCCCCGGAAGGGGCGAATTGTGGGGGAGACCGGTCGCGGCCTTCGCCCGGCTGTGCGGATGCCCGGCCGCGTCGTCCGTCGTCCCCAGCGCGCCGACTTCGAGTGCGGCTGGTACCGCGGCACTGGCCGTGTGCAGCTGACACAGCAGATCGCCGCTGAAGCCGAGGGCGTACATGCCGAGCAACGCCTGCAGGGCGACGGTCAGTTCACGTGCCGACAGCCCGCCGTCGGCCGCCCGCAAGGCGAGCGGCAGCACCACGGCCAGGTGCGCGCCGAGCAGGATCACGATCGCCAGGGCGTGCCGCCGCGGGCTGATCCGTGCGCGGCGCAGCCGTACGATCCCCTCCCACCAAGCCGTACTGAACCGCTCCACCAGCCAGGGGCGCAGCCCGAACAGCCGCACTTCCTTGGCCGCGGGTGCGGTGGTGGCCAGCTCGCGCAGGTAGGCAGCGCGCCGCAGTTGCCCCGTCTGTGCGCCGTGCGCGCTCACGGACCGGCCGATCTCCTTCTCCTGCCAGCGGCCGGTGACCACCCAGCCGGCACCGAGGACCAGCGGCATCCACCAGTCCCCGGCCAGCCGAGCAGGACCGCGCTGACCAGGCCGGTCAGTCGCAGGGGCACCAGGCCCGCCGGCGCGATGACCGCCTGGCCGGGCGGATGCGCACCCAGGGCGACCGCCCGCGCCCGCTCGATGCGGTCGGCCACCTCGGGGTCGTCCAAATGCCCGATCTGCGCGGGCCGCAGGGCGCCGTCCACCGTGCGCTGGGCCATGGCGCCGTCGACCGCGGTGCACAGGCGCGCGGCGGCCATGGTGCGGATCGGGTCGAGCGCCACGTCGAGGACGAGCACGAGCGCGAGCAGAGCGAGCCCCGCCACCATGCCGCTCCGGGACGGCGGACTGCCGGTGAGCGCGGCCACCAACTGTCCTGTGGCCAGCGGCAGTAGCGCGGCACCCGAGGCCTGCGCCAGGACGAGTACCGCGAGCGCGAGGGTCAGCCCCCGCGCGATCCGCGGCAACTGCCGTACCAGAGCGACGACATTGCTGCTGTGTGCCATCACCGGATTCACCCTCCGCCGGATGGGAGAAAGTGCGCCGAAATGAACGCGGTGGCCACCTCAGAACAGAAGCGGCCACCACATGTGCGTCTCACCGTCAGTCGCCGACGGTCGGGGGCGGATACATCATGGCGATTCACCTCCTCTCGGCGGGACCACTGCTGCGGACGCCAGGAACGCTACGGCGGAGCGCTCGGCGGGCGAATCCGTAATCGGGTACGGAAGTTCGGCGCGCAAGTACGCAGTCGGCGCCTCCGTATCCCGTACGTACGCTCCGTGCGTACCGCGCGTCCGTCCTTGCGTACCGCTCCACGGACGACCGGACACGTGGTGCGTTCCTAGGGTGCGGGGCCAGGACTGCACGCCGGCCACCGACTGGGAGAGGCACCCGTGGACGATATGAAGAACCCCAACGCGGTCATCTGGGACGTGACTTTCGCATGCCCCTTGCGCTGCGTTCACTGCTATACGGAATCGGGCCGGCGGCCCGCGAAGAATCTCACCCACGACGAGATGCTGCGCGTCGCGGACGCCATCATCTCCCTGCACCCGAAGATGATCACGCTGTGCGGTGGCGAGCCGCTGACCATCAGGCGGATCGCCGACGTGGCCCGGCACTTCGACGAGGCGGGGGTGCGGGTCTTCCTCTACACCAGCGGCTGGGCCCTGCCGGCCGCGGCGGTCGAGGCGCTGTCGGACGTGGTGACCAAGGTCGTGGTGAGTCTGGACGGTGCCACCGCCGCGACCCACGACCGGATCCGGGGCCGGGCCGGGTCCTTCGAGCGGGCGACAGGCGCCCTCGCCCGGATCGAAGCGGAGGCCGGGCGGCGGCTCGCGGACGCTGGAGCGGCTGCGCAGGGCCGCACCGCCGTCGGTCACGGTGGAGACGACCGAGAACTTCGAGGTTCAGATGAACCCGGAATTCCTGGCCCGCACCCCAAGCTTCCGGCCCATGGAGATCGAACCGGACGGCGAGGTGCGCGCGATGCCCATCTACGAGGGCACCGTGGGCAGTCTGCTCACCGAGGACCCGCTGGTGCTGTGGCGGCGTTCGTACGAGCGCTGGGCGGACCCGTTCGTCGTCGAGCAGCTGGGCGCCATCCGCACCCGCGCCGACTGGGCCGAGGCGGTGCGCCGTATCGACGCGCGGTTCGCCTCGCCCGAGGACCGGACCCGCATCGTACGGCGGCCGGTGTTCGTGCCGGCACAGTCTCCGATCCGATAGGGGACTGGAATTTGCCTAAAGGCTTTAGGTAACTCCATAATCGGTCCTGCCGAGCGGAAGGAAGGCCATGGCACGCGCAGGACTGACCACGGAACGCCTCGCCAGGGCGGGCGCCGAACTTGCCGACGAGGTCGGCTTCGACCAGGTGACCGTCTCGGCGCTCGCCCGGCGGTTCGACGTCAAGGTCGCGAGTCTGTACTCGCACGTGAAGAACTCCCAGGACCTCAAGACCCGGATCGCCCTCCTCGCCCTCGAGGAACTCGCCGACCGGGCCACCGAAGCCCTGGCGGGGCGGGCCGGCAAGGACGCCCTGACCGCCTTCGCGAACGTCTACCGGGACTACGCCCGGGAGCACCCCGGGCGCTACGCCGCGGCCCAGTTCAGGCTCGATCCGGAAGCGGCGGCCGCCAGTGCGGGCGGCAGGCACGCGCGGATGATGCGGGCGATCCTGCGCGGCTACGACCTGACGGAACCCGACCAGACCCATGCTGTCCGGCTGATGGGCAGCGTCTTCCACGGCTACGTCGCCCTGGAAGCGGCGGGAGGTTTCAGCCACAGCGCCCCCGACTCACAGGAATCCTGGGCACGGGCCCTGGACGCCCTCGACGCACTGCTGTGCAACTGGCCCGCACGACAGACACGATCGGCAGGTTGAGACGATGCAGGTTGAGACGATGTACGACTGGATCACCACGCCCATCACCGCGGACCTCCTGCGCGGTGCCCTCGACCTGGAGCGCACCGAGCACGGGGTGCTGCCGCACCGGCTGCCCGCCCGGGCCCGCGCCCAGAACATCGACGCCCAACTCGCCCTGGCGGAAGCCCAGCCCGCCGGTGTGCGCCTGGTCTTCCGGACCCGTGCCACCGCCGTCGAACTGGACACGCTGCCCACCAAGCGGGTCTACGCGGGCGCCCCGCCCCGCCCGGACGGCGTGTACGACCTGCTCGTCGACGGCAGCCTGGTCGGCCAGGCCTCCGTGTCCGGCGGCAACACCCTGACCATCGACATGGCCGCCGGGAGCGCCACCCGGCAGCCCGGTCCGGCCGGCACCCTGCGCTTCACCGGGCTGCGCGACGGCGTCAAGGACGTCGAGATCTGGCTGCCGCACAACGAGACCACCGAGCTCGTCGCCCTGCGCACCGACGCCCCGGTCGAGCCCGCACCGGACCACGGCCGCAAGGTGTGGCTGCACCACGGCAGTTCGATCAGCCACGGCTCCGACGCCGCGAGCCCCACCACCACATGGCCCGCGCTCGCCGCCTCCCTCGGCGGCGTGGAACTGGTCAACCTGGGCCTGAGCGGCAGCGCCCTGCTCGACCCGTTCACTGCCCGAGCTCTGCGGGACACCCCCGCCGACCTGATCAGCGTCAAGATCGGCATCAACCTGGTCAACGCCGACCTGATGCGCCTGCGTGCCTTCGCCCCCGCCGTCCACGGCTTCCTCGACACCATCCGCGAGGGCCACCCCACCGCACCGCTGCTGGTC
This sequence comes from Streptomyces sp. SX-6, assembly GCF_059089585.1. Classification (NCBI taxonomy): domain Bacteria; kingdom Bacillati; phylum Actinomycetota; class Actinomycetes; order Kitasatosporales; family Streptomycetaceae; genus Streptomyces; species Streptomyces sp. SX-6. Next base: position 30,924 of record NZ_JBTHHU010000014.1, read on the forward strand.
GTCTCGCCCATCCTGTGCCCCATCCACGAGGACACGCCCGGACCCAGCGCCCCGGACTTCACCGCCCTCGCTGCCGGACAACTGCGGTTCCGGGCCGCGGGCGACCCGGCGGAGCGCGCGGCCGGGAAGCTGACCCTGGGCGTCATCCGGGACGAACTGGCCCGGATCGTGGCGCAGCGGGCGGCCGAGGACCCGAACCTGCACCACCTCGACGGCCGTGCCCTCTACGGCGAGCCGGACGTCGCCGAACTCCCGCTGCCCGACGAGCTCCACCCGGACGCCGCCACCCACCGCCGCATCGGCGAACGCTTCGCCGGGCTCGCCTTCGCCGCCGACGGCCCCTTCGGCGTGCCGATGCCCCCGCTCGTCACCAACTGAACGGGGGCATCGTGAGAGAGGGGAGCAGAGAGGGGAGTTACGACGCGGGACGCTCCAGGTACCCGGTCGTGTAGAAGTACTCCAGGTAGCGGTCCAGCAGCTCCGCATCCACCGGCGGGCAGACCAAACCGCTTGCGGCGAGGTCGCGTTCGACGTTGGCCCGCCCCAGTACGGGGAAGGTGCCCTCGAAGTACATCTCCTTGACCGACATGTCCGCCTTGTGGGTGCGGTCCACGCACAGCGACATGAACGGCGCCGTCGCGCTCGTCGGGTTCTCGGCCACGTGCCGGACCAGCTCGTCCACCCACTGCGCATAGGGGAGTTCACGGATGGGGTGCCCGGCGGCGCGCATCCGGTCGAGCATGTCCTGGAAGCTCGCGGGCCGCGGGTTGGTCAGGTGGTACGTACGGCCGGTCGCGGGGTGCGTGGTGGCGATGTGCACGATCGCGTCCGCCAGGTAGTCCACCGGCACGAAGTCCATCGGCAGCGGGATGTCGGGGGCGAGCCCGGTCTCCGCGATGGTCTTGAACAGCGAGCAGATCGCCGTCTCGGTGTTGCAGGCGCCGCTGCGCCGGTCACCGGTGATCTCGTACGGGCGGTAGACGGCCACCGGCACCCCCTGGCGCGCGGCGTCCTGGAGCACCTGCTCGGCAACCCACTTGCTCTCGGCGTACCCCATGGTGAGCCGGTCGGCGTGCTCGAGCGGCAGGTCCTCCCCGACCTGCCGTACGCCCGCGGTGCCGAAACCGGCCACCACCGCGATGGTGGACAGGAAGTGCACCGGTACGCCACGGCGGGCCGCCAGCCGTACGATCTCCCGCGTGCCGTCGACGTTGGCGCTGCGCAGCGCCTCGTACGGGTACAGGAAGTTCACCTGCGCCGCCGAGTGGACCACGAGGTCGAGGGTGTCCGCGAGTTCCTCGGCGCGGCCCGGGTCCAGGCCCAGGCCGGGGCGGGCGAGATCGGCGGGGAAGCACACGACGCGGTCGGCGGCCTCGGGGTGCTCCAGGCCGTAACGGGCCAGGTTCTCGAGCACCTTGTGCCGGGCGTGCGCCTCGTCGCGGCTGCGCACGGGGCAGTGGACCCGGGCCCCGGTGGTGCGCAGGAAGCAGTCGAGGAGGAAGGCGCCGACGAAGCCGGAGGCGCCGGTCAGCAGGACGTCCCGCGGCTGCTGCCACTGTGGCTCGGGCCCCCGGCGCTCCGGCAGCTCGAAACCGAGCCGGCCCTCGGCGTGGAAGTCCACGGCCGGGCCGTCGGCGGACACGTTCTTGCCCCGCACGGCGTCCACGGCGGAGGCGAAGCCCTCCAGCGTGGGCCGGCGCAGCAGGCTGTGGATCAGCGTGCTGCCGTGCCGGGCGTCGAGGTCCAGCGCGGTGAGGGTCCGGTTGACGGCCTCCGCCGCCAGGAGCGAGTCACCGCCCAGGCCGAAGAAGTCGTCATCGGGTCCGGGGCGCACCGACAGGACCGTCTGCCACACCTCGGCCAGCGTCTCGTGCAGGCCGGACAGGCGCACGGGCGCGGGCCGTTGGTCCTCGCCCGGATCCGCCAGGGCGCGCAGCCGCTGCCGGTCGACCTTGCCCGCGGCCGTCACCGGGAACGCGGCGACCTCCGTCAGCCGGGACGGCACCGCCGCCGCGGGCAACCAGGCGGCGAGGTGCTTGCGGACGCGGTCGACGGGCACGGCCGTGCCGGGGCGGGCGGGCGTCACGTACGCGGCGAGCGTGTCCCCGTCGAGCTCGACGACGGCCTCGCCGACCGCGTCGTCCGCCCGCAGCCGGGCCTCGACCTCGTCCAGCTCGATGCGGTGCCCGCGGAGCTTGACCTGCCGGTCCGCCCGCGCGCGGTACTCCAGCGCGCCGTCCTCGCGCAGCACGGCGCGGTCACCGGTGCGGTAGAGACGCGTACCGGACCCGCCGGTGGTGAAGCGTTCGGCGGTCAGTTCCGGGTCACCGAAGTACCCCAGGGCCAAACCGTCCCCGCCGACGAACAGTTCGCCTTCTTCTCCCGCGTCCGCGACGGTGCCGTCCTCGCGCAGCACATGGCACGAGGAGTTCTCCAGCGGGCGGCCGATGGGCACGGCGGTCGCTCCGGGCGGCACATCGTGCACCAGGTGCGCCGTGGACACCACGCTGTTCTCGGTCGGGCCGTAGAAGTTGACCACCGTGGTGTCCGGGCAGGCGTCCAGCACGGCGCGGGCCAGATCCGGGGCCATGGCCTCGCCGCCCGCCGAGACGAACCGCAGCGTCCGCAGCGTATGCGGCCGGGTGCGCGCCACGTGGTGGAACACCCCGGTGGTCAGATAGGCGATGGTCACCCGGTCCTCCAGGAGCCGGGCCTCCAGCGCCGCGGGGGACAGCAGTTCCTCACGGTCCACCAGGACCAGGCACGCGCCGCCGAGCAGCGCCGACCATATCTCGATGGTGGAGGCGTCCGAGGACAGGCCGTAGGCGTGGAGCACCCGGTCCCCGGGCCGCGGCCGCTGGGAGACCAGGTCGGACGCGGCGAGCCGGAGCACGCCGCGGTGGGGTATCGCCACCGGCTTGGGGCGGCCGGTCGAGCCGGAGGTGAACATCACATAGGCACGGTCGTCCGGGCCCGGAGCGGACTCGGCCGGCCGGGACGGCCGGGCGGGCGCCGGGCCGTCGAGTTCGACACGCGTGCGCACCCGCCGGATACGGCAGACACTGCCCGGCAGCGTCACGACCGTGTGCACCGCGGCGTCCTCGGCCATCGCCTGAAGCCGCCTGGGCGGGGAGGTGTCGTCGAGCGGGACGTACGCGGCGCCCGCCTTGAGCACGCCGAGGAAGGCGACCAGCGCCTCCAGCGAACGGCCGCCGTACACGCCGACGTTGTCGCCGCGCCGGACTCCGGCGTCACGCAGCCGCTCGGCCAACGCGTCGGAACGTTCCTTCAGTTCGCCGTACGTGAGGGTCCGGCCGTGATGCATTCCGGCTGTCGCACGCGGACGTATTTCCGCCCGGGCGTCGAACGCCCGGGATAAGCTCTGCAAGCTCTGCGAATTCTCGCCCGAATCGGCTTCGAAAGCCGTCGTGGGACGGGCGATGGTGTCGAGCGGCGCCACGGTGGCACTCTCCCTGTTGCTCTGTGTCTTGTTTTTCACGGCTGTCCGGCCGTGAATCAGCTGAACTCCGCCGCGAATGCAGAGAAATCGGCGGTACGCCACCGCTGCGGCTTCATGCGCAGCAGAACGTCCTCGGTCAGCTGGTGGCTATTGGTCTCCAGATAGGCCGGCGCCGTCTCCGCGTCCAGGTACCGGTGCGCCAGGGCATCCCGGTCGGCCGGGGGCACCGGGTCCTCGACGGCCACCACCGGGCCTTCCACGCTCACATACCGGTACGGTGCCGTTTCGTCCTGCACGCACAGGCTGAACCGCCCGGCGTCGCGAACGAGGCGGCCCTTCACCGAATTCCGCCCGGTCTGGACGATCACTTCTCCGCCGGGGCGGTAGTCGTACCAGACCGGGACGAGCAGCGGAGCGCTCCCGCCCCGCGGGTCGTCAACTCCCAGAACCCCCACATGCAAACCGGAGAGAAACTTCTCCCGGTCCTCGACGGACATGCCAATGTCCATTGCACGCACCTCACTTGTGAAGATCCTTCAACGGCCTCACAAGCACTGCCCTCACGCACCTTGTTCAATCACCGCCGCGGGCGATTGTCCGAAAACGATCATGCGCGCCTCGCGAGGGCGGCCTCTCCCGCGGCGCAGCTCCGGCGCAGTGCTGCGAGCTCGTCGTCCGGCAGCCGGAGGGACGCGCCGCGGCGGCTGCCGTCGAGCATCGCGCGTCCCGTGGCGAGCCACTCCGCGCGCGGTTCCACCCCGATGAACGCGGCGAGGCGTTCGAGTTCCCGGTCCGGCTCGTCCAGTACGTCCTCGTAGGCCAGCGTGGTGCGCGACGGCGCGGGCACGGCGTCCAGATGGGCCACCGCTTCGGCGACCAGGCGTGACCACAGGTCGCCGAACGCGGTGAGCGGAATGGGACGATCCCACACCAGGGCCGGGTCGAAGCGCTCGCCGAGCAGGGGAGCCAGATCGGCGGGGAGGGCCCGGACGTGTTCCTCCGTGAGGTCGGCGAAGTGGTCCACGCCGGACCGGCTGAGGATCTCGCGCAGCAGGAAGATGGTCCGGTAGCCGGAGTGCTTGCTCATGGAGAGGGCGCAGTCGGGCCCGGACCGGACCAGGTGGACGAACCGTGCCTCCGGGAACGTCGCCCGCAGTCGGGGTGTCCACGCGGTGGAGTAGCCGGAGCGCTCGACGACGGCGGTACGGCCGAACCGTGCGCACAGGGCGCCGAACAGTGCCCGGTAGTGCTCGGCCGCAGGGCGGTGCGGCCATTCCCGGACGTCGTCGGCGAGGTCGTCGAACAGCGTGTCCGGGGTGTCGGAGAGGTGCGGCAGGACCATGAGCAGGACGGCGGGGATGCCGGCGGTTTCGGCTGAGTACCGTCCGGGAGCTCGCGTATAGAGGAACTCGGGGAGAGGGATGCCCGAGCGGATCATGGTGTCGAAGACCGGGTTGGGGTCGGCCAGCAGCCTCCAGAACTCCGGCCCGGAGAGCGGGTGTTCGGGAAACCCGTCCGATCCCACGGATGCGAGCAGCTCATTGAGGCTGAGTACATCGGGATGGGCGCGGACGATCCGGGACAGAGCGGTCGACCCGCTCCGCCCTGTACCGACGACGAAGGTCAGTGTGGGCACCGACCGCACGATAGCCGGATCCGGCCGGGACGTCATCGGCGCAGTGATGACATCCCGGCCGATCCGTGCCGGGGTCAGCCGGGGTCAGTGGTTGAAACTCGCGTTGCCCATCGAGGGGTTGTTGGCTCCGAGGATGTCACCGGCGTTGCCGGTGGCGTTGACCGGAACGTTGAGCGGGACCTGGAGCACGTCGCCGGAGAATGCGCCGGGGGAGCGGGAGGAGCATCCTTCGGCCTCGTCGCCGGCGGCGGCGGGGCCCGCGCAGGCGAGCAGGGCGGCGGCTACCAGGCCGATCGAGGCGATGACGGTACGTGCGCGCATGGTGTTCCTCCAGTGCTGTAGGGATCACGGAGGTTTTCACCAGTTAGATAATCTGAATAACGCTCATCGCCCGGACGGACGCGCAACTTTCATCCCTTCAGGCCCGCTGACCTCCCCGCTGCCGGGCGTCCGAGCGGGAGCGTTCCAGGGTGAAGACGTCGACCGGGGTCAGGTCGCCGTGCGGCCCGTCGAAGGTGTAGTAGGTGACCCGCATCCGGGTCCGGCCGCCGCGGCGGTCACCGGGGTCGACGTCGAACGCGGCGAATCCGTGGGTGTGCTCGCGGTCCTGCACGGCGGCCCAGGGCGCGTCCTCGGATATCCACACGGGCTCCTTGTGACCGGACGACGTCTTCTCGTCGCTCAGGCGGACCAGGACCCGGGCGTGCGGGGTGTCGAAGAGGTCGTCCTGGGAGGTGGCGATGTTCCCTCCGGCGCCGATGACCATGTGGACCGTGCCCTTGTCGGTGTCGATCAGGTCGGTCCGGGTCGAGACCGGGATCGGGGTGCGGGCCTCGTTGGGGAGGGTGCCGCGCACGGGGTGCGACCGCTCGTAGTGGTGCTCGTGGCCGCTGACCACCAGGTCGACGCCGTACGCGTCGAACAGCGGGCCCCAGGCGGCGCGCACCCCCAGGTCGCTGCCCGCGCTCTTGTGGCTGGAGATCATCGGCTGGTGCATGCACACCACGATCCAGTCGATGTCCCGGTTCCCCCGCGCGGCCTTCAACTCCCGCTCCAGCCAGCGCTGCTGGGCGCCGTCCGAGTAGCCGCTGATATAGGTGTCCCCGCCGTCCTGGATCGCCACGTCGTCGTTGGCGAGGCTGATGAAGCGGACCGCGCCGACCGTGAACGCGTACCACATGCCCCGGGTCTCCTCGTCCGAGGAGGCGGACGGCTGCGGCAGCGCGAAGTAGGTCTGGTAACCGGCGGCGCCGATGGGGCCGTTGCCCTTCTCGTTCTCGTGGTTGCCCGCGCACGGCATCCAGGGGCGCAGCCGGGTGGAGCGGCTGTTGCCGATGAACCAGTCCGCCCAGGTCGCCACCCGGCTCGTGCCCCACGCGCCGGCGATCGCCGCGTAGCACAGGTCGCCGTTGACCAGGTTGAACAGCGGGGCGACCCGCTCGACGGCGGACACGATGTCGGCCGAGGCGGGCGAGCCCACCTGGCTGCTGGTGTGCAGCGGGTAGCGGTTGACGGGGGAGGGGACGCCGTCCGGCAGGTGAACGACCCGCCGCAGGTTGGGCGTTGCCTGGTCGCCGAAGCTGGTGAAGGTGAAGGCGCTCCGGCCGTGCGGGGCCGTGGTGAACGAACCGGTCTCCGGGGTCGCGCCGTCGTGCCCGGCCGTATAGAGGTAGGCGGTCGCCGGGCGCAGGCCGGTGATCCGGGCGTGGTGGACGTACACCTCCTCCTTCGACAGGCCGTCGCGGTAGGTCCGGGTCTCGGCGTCGACGACCCGCCCGCCGTGCCCGCCCTCGGGCGAGCCCAGCCGCACCTGCGGGCGCCGCACCGACTGCGGGGTGATCCAGGAGACGGTCATCTCGCTCGACGGGTCCGTGCCGAACTGCAGGTGGACGCCCAGGACGCCGGGTGCCCCCAGCCGGTGCGGCCTGCTCTGCAGCAGCGGTGCTGCCGCGGCGGCCTCCCCGGCGGTGGTGCCGACCACCGGGATGGCCGCCGCCGCCGTCGAGCCCTTGAGGACGGATCTGCGCGTGATCGCCATGAAACACCCTTGGTGACGTGGGGGGTTGATGATTCAGCCGACCCTAGGTGATCAATGGTGATCTTGACCAGGTCATTTCAACGATGCTGGAGTGCCTTGACGTTGTCCCCGAACGTCCACGCCCTCGACCCGTCCCAGTTGACCGACCAGGTCATCAGTCCCTTCAAGCCGCCGCCGTACGTGTTCCACGCCTGCGCCACAAGGTCCGGCGTCATATAGCCGCCCCCGGCGCCCGGTTGTGCGGGGAGGCCGGGGACCTGCTTGTCGTAGGGCACCCTGATGGTGGTGCCCTGCACGACGAGCCCGGTGTTGAGGCAGTCCGTCTGGGCCGTGAACCCTTCCACCGTGCCGGCGGAGTACGAGTCGCCGGAGCAGCCGTACATGTTGCCGTTGTAGTACTGCATGTTCAGCCACCAGAGGCGGCCGTTGTCGGCGTACTTCTTCACGATGGGCAGGTACGCGCCCCAGATCGAGCCGTAGGTGACGCTTCCCCCGGTGACATAGGCCGCCTCGGGGGCCATGGTGAGGCCGAACTCCGGTGGCATCCGGTCGAGTACGCCGTCGATGACGCGGATGAGGTTGGCCTGCGAGGGCGACAGCCGGTTGATGTCGCCGCTGCCCGTGAGGCCGGTCTCGATGTCGATGTCGATGCCGTCGAAGTGGTACGCCTTGAGGATCGGCACCAGCGTCTCGACGACCCGGTCGGCGACGGCCTCGGAGCCGAGGTCGATGCCGGAGGTCGCGCCGCCGATGGACATCAGGACGGTGAGACCGGACTTCTTCGCCTCGCACATCTCGGCGGGCGTCGCGACCTTCACCGTCGCGTCCATCCCGTCCTCCCACAGCACCGTGCCGTCCGAACGGATCACGGGGAACGCGGCGTTGAGCACCGTGTAGCCGTGGTCACGGATACGGGGGTCGGTGACCGGGGTCCAGCCGAACGGCGGGTGGACGCCGTTGGCCGCTCCGTCCCAGTTCTCCCAATAGCCCTGCAGGACGGGGCCCGTGGGTCTCGGCCGGACCGCGCACGGGTCGTCCTCCGCCGTGCTCGGGGCCGCGGCCACCAGCAGTTGCACGACGCAGGCCAGGACGACGGCGATCAGGGTCGGTCTGAGGGCGCGCATGCGCGGATTCTCTGTCTCCTTGACGGTTTAACCAAGGCGAGAAACCGGCCATGGTGCGGGCCGGTTGACGCCGTCTCTGCTTCCATGGCGCCCGACCGCCATCGGCTCGGAGAGGTCAGGTGCACCATGACGGCATATCGGTACCTTTCACGTCGTCGTCTCCTCGGCGCGGCCGCCCTGGGGGCGGCGGTGCTCACCGGAGCGACCACGATCTGCGCGGCTCCGCAGGCCCGGGCGGATGCCAGGGTCCGCGACGGCGCGTTCGTACCGGCGGTGGTGGTCGGCACCGGATACGGTGCGGCCGTCAGTGCCCTGCGACTCGGCGAGGCGGGCATCGAGACGCTGATGCTCGAGATGGGCCAACTGTGGAACCGGCCCGGGCCGGACGGCCGGATCTTCTGCAGGATGACCGCCCCCGACCGGCGCGCCTGGTGGTTCAGCTCCCGTACGCAGGCCCCGCTGTCCACGTTCCTCTGGCTCGATGTGGTCAACCGGAACATCGAGCGCTACGCCGGGGTGCTGGACCGGGTGAACTTCGATGAGATGGCCGTGTACGTGGGGCGGGGAGTCGGCGGAGGCTCACTGGTCAACGGAGGCATGGCCGTGGTGCCCAGACGCGTGTACTTCGAGGAGGTGCTCCCGCTGGTCGACTCCCGGGAGATGTACGGCCGTTATTTCCCGCGGGCGACGACGATGCTCGGGGTGAACGGCATCCCGCGGGACTGGTTCGAGAGCACCGAGTGGTACAGGTATGCCCGGGTGGCGCGTGGGCAGGCGGCCAGGGCAGGGCTCCGTACGGTATTCGTGCCGAATGTCTATGACTTCGGCTATATGCAGCGTGAGGCGGCCGGAGAGGTTCCCAGGTCTGCGCTGGCCACGGAGGTCATCTACGGCAACAACCACGGCAAACGGAGCCTGGATCACACCTATCTGGCCGCCGCCCTAGGCACCGGCCGGGTCACCATCGCATCCCTGCACCACGTCAGGGCCGTGAGCGGTCGCCCCGGCGGCGGCTATGTGCTCACGGTCGACCGGACGGACGCCCACGGCAGGCGGCTGGCCCGCAAGGAGATCGCCTGCCGTCACCTCGTCCTGGCCGCGGGCAGCCTGGGCTCGACCGAACTCCTGCTGCGCGCCCGTGAGACGGGGACGCTGCCCGGCCTCGGCCCCGAGATCGGTACGGGCTGGGGACCGAACGGCAACGTCATGACCGCCCGGGCCAACCACCTCTGGAACCCCACGGGAGCACACCAGTCGTCGATCCCCGCGCTCGGCATCGACGACTGGGACAACTTGGATACTCCGGTCTTCGCCGAGGTCGCCCCGCTGCCCGCCGGCCTGGAGACCTGGGTCAGCCTCTATCTGGCCATCACCAAGAACCCCGAACGAGGCACGTTCGTCTACGACAAGAAAACGGACCGGATGCGCCTGGACTGGACCCGCGACCAGAACCGGCCGGCGGTCGAGGCCGCGCGCTCGCTCTTCGGGCGGATCAACCGGGCCAACCTCACGGCGTACCGGTACGACCTGTTCGGCAGCAAACCCAAGGCGTTCGCCGACGACTTCTGCTACCACCCGCTCGGCGGCTGCGTGCTCGGCAGGGCCACCGACGACTACGGGCGCGTGCGCGGCTGCCGTAATCTCTACGTCAACGACGGTGCGCTGATTCCCGGTTCGATCGGCGTCAACCCGTTCGTCACCATCACGGCCCTGGCCGAGCGGAACATCGAGCGTGTCATCGCACAGGACATCGCTCCCGGCGGACGGGGCCGTTGACACACCCTGGAAGGAACAACAGTCACGTGAGCAGCAACACCGCCGACAACGGCCTGTGGATCCGCAGGTACGAGCCGCGCCCGGACAGTGATGTCCGGCTGGTCTGCCTGCCGCACGCCGGTGGTTCGGCGAGCTTCTTCTTCCCGGTGGCGAAGGCGATGCCGTCCTTCGCCGACGTCCTGGCCGTGCAGTACCCGGGCCGTCAGGACCGTCTCGCCGAGCCCCGCATCGAGTCCATTCCGGAGCTCGCCGACCGGGTGTTCGCGGCCCTGCTCCCGTGGGCGGACCGGCCGTTGGCCTTCTTCGGGCACAGCATGGGCTCGGTGCTGGCCTTCGAGGTCGCCCGGCGCTTCGAGCGCGAGAAGGGCATCGTCGCGACCACGCTCTTCGCCTCCGGGCGCCGGGCGCCGTCGGTGCAGCGCAGTGAGAGCGTGCACCTGCGCGACGACGCCGGCATCGTCGCCGAAATGCAGAAGCTGCAGGGCACCGACTCCCAACTCCTCGGCGACGAGGAGATCCTGCGCATGATCCTCCCGGCCATCCGCTCCGACTACCGGGCCATCGAGACCTATGCGTACGAACCCGGCGAACCGCTGCAGTGCCCCCTCGTCGCCCTGACCGGTGACGCCGACCCCCGCGTCACGATCGACGAGGCCAAGGCGTGGGCCGGCCACACGACGGGGCCGTTCGACCTCAAGGTCTTCACCGGCGGCCACTTCTACCTGGCGCACCACCAGGCGGAGATCAACGCGGAGATAGCCGGCCGGCTCGAGGCGGCGCGCGGAGCCTAGCCCGCCCGCACGGGGGGCGGGCTACGACGACTGGACGTCGCTGTTGTCCTGCCCCTCGTGCGAGAGCCAGCTGGCGAAGGCCGACGCGCTCGCGCCGCGGCCGCGTGTGCTGCTGAGCCGGCCGTCCATGCCCAGGACGACCACGGCCGTACGGCCCTGCGCGTCCCGCACGATGCCGGGCGTGCCCCGGTACGGGGCGCCCTGCCCCCGCCACGGGCCCGGGCGTCCGGAGCCCACGGACAGCCGGGCCTCGCCCTTGTCGTCGCGGCCCGCGACGACGACGGTGCGGCCGTCCTGGAGGAGCGCCACCCGGCCGTAGCCGCCGACGGCCGGCAGCTCGGCCGTCTTCTGCCAGCGCTCCTTGTCCGGCTGCCAGTCGGCGATCTGCACCTGGGACCGGGCGGTGCCGGGCGCGCGGGTGGCCAGGCGCATCCCGCCGCCGGACAGCGGGACGAGGCTCAGCTCGCCCGCGCTGGTCGGCAGCCGGGTCGGGTCGGCCATGCGCGGCGGTTCTCCCGGATTGTCGGACATCCAGTGCAGGACCGTCTTGGTGTCGGCGGCGACCACGTGCATCCGGCCCCGCTCGTCCACCTCGGCGTCGAGCCCGTCCTGGATCCGCACCGGCTCCCCGTCCACGGGCAGGTGGTCCCAGTCCGCCCAGTTGCGCCCGCCGTCGCCCGTACGGAACATCACGCCACCCGCCCAGTCGCGCGCGAAGACATGGACCGTGCCCTTCTTGTCCAGGGCGGCGACGGGATAGCCCACCTCCATCGACCGCTCCGGGTCGTCCTCGGGAGAGCCGAGGGACTCCCAGGCGGGGAACTCCGGGGTCCTGCCGCGCCCCGTCGGGCCCGTCTGCCGGGTGGTGACGATCTCCCGCCGGTGCGGCGAGCCGGGCGTCGGCAGCACGGTGCGCATGGAGAACAGCTGCAGCGAGCCGTCGGCGTGGCGCAGCACCTGCACCTGGCCCTCCAGCATCGAGCCGCCGGCATGCGCCGGCCCGGACCAGGCGCCGCTGCCCGCCCTGGTCTCCGTCCAGCACTGCACGGCACCGTCCAGCAGGGCGAAGGCGGCGAGCCGGCCGTCGGGGAGGGGCTGCACCCAGCGCTGGGTGCCCGTCGCGCGGTGGCGGCAGTTGTCGGACCAGCGCACGTCCTTCGAGCGCTTGCCGACCTTGCGGTCGCCGCAGCCCGAGGGGTCGCCGCAGTCCTTGCCGTCCGCCCAGCCGTAGGTGTCGAGGATCTTGATCTTGTGCGAGGTGGTTCCCGCGTCGAGGTTGGTCGGCAGGAGGGAGACCTCGTAGCCGACGTAGCTCTCCACGGCCGTCGGACGGGAGCGCTTGCGTCCCCAGTACTCGGCCAGTGCCGCCTGCGTGAAGTGGGCGGCGGTCGTGTGGTCCTGGTGGTCGTAGTGCAGCAGGCCCTCCAGCACCGGGGGCACGTTCGGGTAGCGCTCCTGCTGTGCCCGGTGGGTCGGGTTGGGGTCCAGGGTGCGCACGACGGTCGGCCGGTAGCGCTCCAGCACCGCGACGAGGGAGTCGATCACCTGCTGGCGCTCGTAGTGGAAGACGCGGTCGACGGGGCTGTCCGTCGGGACGAGCGTCGGCAGCGTCCTGGTGGCGCCGACCCACAGCCCGCGCAGGCTCTCGACCCGCGGCACCTTGAGGTACCGCGCCTCCACCAGCTCCATGAAGATCAGCTGTATCTGGGGGGCGGCCCGCAGCGTGTGCAGCTCGGCGTGGAAGCCGTGCAGCAGCGTGGTGGTCTCCACCTTCCAGGGGCTGAGCCAGTTGCCGGTGGCCATCTGGGCGGTCGCCTCGCGGAGGCCGTTGATTCTGGCGCGGACGAACTGCGGACGGCGCTCCGGCAGCTTCCCGTAACCGGGCGTCTGGTAGAGCGCGTTGCGCCCGTCGGACTCACCGCCGGTGAGACAGACCGTGACGGTCGGGGCGCCGCTGCGGACGGACTGCTCGAGCTCCGGGTTCATGAAGTACAGCGCGTCGTCCGGGTGCGCTATGACGTGCACGAACGACTCGGACGTCACGGCCTTCGCGGGGCTCGCGGGGAACTCCCCGTGCCGGTGCTGCGGCGCCGCGTCGGGCGAGAGCCACTGCCAAGCGCCCACCGCGGCCGACCCCACCACCAGCCCACCGCCGGTGAGCTGGAGCATCCGACGCCGCGATATCCGCTCGGGCACAGGTGTCCCCCTTTTTCCTGCGCCGGAGAGCGCGGTAGTGCAAACAACTGGTAAGAAAAGGGGCGAAGTTCAACAATCGCCCCGTCACCGAATCGGTACGATCCTACGACTCGGGGTCCGCTGTTTTCCGACTGTCGTGTAACAGCCAGACGTCGGCGAGGCATAGATTCCGAAGCGATCACGCAAACATCGGACGAAGGGCCTGTGAACCGTCACCCGGGCTGCCGGTCGTGGAGGATTCGCTGGAAAAGGACGTGGTCACGCCACTCGCCGTTGATGTGCAGGTAGTTCCGGGCGATGCCGATGCGCTCGAAGCCGCACTTGGCCAGCACCCGCTGCGAGGCCGCGTTGGCGAGCACGGTTCCGGCCTCGATCCGGTGCAGCCCGAGCACGTCGCCGGCGGCCTGGCAGGCCGCCTCCACCGCGGCGGACGCCAGGCCCCGGCCGGTGTACGGGGCGGCGACCCAGTAGCCGAGGTTGGTGCTGTGGAACGCGCCCCGCACGATGTTGTTGAGGTTGACGACGCCGGCGATCTCGCCTCCCGCGTCCAGCACCCAGGGCATCACGCGCCCGGCGCGGCGCGACTGTTCCAGCTCGGCCAGGCGGGCGGCCTGGCCCTCCTCCGTGTAGAACGCCTCGTTCCGGCGGGGCTCCCAGGGGCTCAGGTGGTCACGGTTCGCGGTATAGGCCCGGGCGAGGGCCGCCGCGTCGTCCGTGACCACCGGGCGCAGGACGACATCAGTGGTGATGGTGAGGTGCTTGGTTGGCATGCCCCCACCATAAAACGGTGTCAGTCCAGCTCTTGCGCGGGCTTGTCCTTGCCCGGGACCTCCTCCGGACCCAGGATCCGGGAGTCGCCCGGGTACGGACGGCGCCAGCCCGTCGCCTCATACCAGGCAATCCGGTTCATTTGCGCCGGATTGACCCGGTCGAGTTCGGGCTCGGTGCCGCCGGTCGACTGTCGGGCGCTCCACTGCTCCCACTGTCCGGCCAGCCGCTCCATGCCGTTCGGCACGCGCAGGTTTCCGGGCGGGGCGGCGGAGGGGTTCTTCTTCAGCCCGCGGTCCAGCGGCACTTGATTGGGCAGCGCGGTGAACGGGCGGGTGTCGGGGCGGTCCGTGAAGGCGTCGAACATCGGCTCCGCGGCCCGGTCGAGCTGGTTCATCGGCTGGATGCCGAGGATCTGCTCGATGGTGCGCACCACGTTGAGCTGCGAGTAGTAGGTGCTCACCACGGCCCCGTGCCGTGCGTACGGGCTCGCGATCCACAGCGGCGCCCGGTGTCCGTCGACGTGGTCGACGCCGTCCTGCGAGTCGTCCTCCAGGACGAAGACCGCGGACGACTTCCAGAACCTGCTGTGCGAGAGCGCGTCGACCAGCCGTCCGACCGCCAGGTCGTTGTCGGCCACCATCGCCGTCGGGTAGGGGTCCTTGCCGCTGGTGCCGGCCGTGTGGTCCTGGGGCAGCGTCATCAGCGTCAAATTGGGCAGTTTGCCGGTCTTTTCCGCCTTCCGGAAGTGCTGGAGCCAGACATCGATGCGGTATTGGTCCGGGATGTCCGTGTCGAAGGTCGGGAAGTCCGGCTGGTTGATCGCCGTCAGGGAGGGGATGTCGGACGTGCTCGGGTACTTGCCCGTCGGCACCGGCAGCTCACCGCTCTCCTTGCCCTCCAGGATGCGGGACGCCTTGTACCAGTCCGACCAGCTGGGCTCTCCCTTGGGCGGCAGCTGGAGGTTGACGTACTCGCCGTAGTTCTCGGCGGTGCGTCCCGCCCGCCGGGCCGCGTCCCACAGGAAGCCGGTGCGCTGGTAGGCGAGCGCGTCGGCGCCCTGCGAGGGGTAGCTGCGGTAGAAGGCGCCGAACTCCTTCTCTATGTAGTCGTTGGCGTCGGCCTGGGTCAGCCAGTTGTGGCCGTCCGCGGACAGCGTTCCCTCGTCGTAGAAGTTGTCGAACAGGCCGAACCGCTCGGACAGCGCGTGCTGGTTGGGGGTGATGTCCCTGCCGAACTGGGCGAGCCCCGGGTCGCTGTCGCCCTTGCCCATGTCGCCGTGCACCTGGTCGTAGGTCCGGTTCTCCTTGACGACCAGGAAGACGTGCTCGATCGGGGAGCGCTCCCCGAGGTGCGCCGGGACGGGCACCGGCCGGGCCAGCGGGTCGGCGAGGTTGCCGCGCCCGAGCAGCTTCTCCCAGTCGTTGTTGACGAACACGCGGTGCGTGAGCCTGCCGAGCTGCGACGTGGAGGGGCGGGCGAACACGGTGAGGGTGCCGGTGTCGTTGTAGGTGTTGTGCCCTGTCGCGGGTTTGGTGTCCGGCCCGTCGTGGACGGTGGAGACCGGGCCCCTCGAGCCGATGCCCCTGGCGTTGGTGACGACGACCTTGCGCAGCCGCGCGTCGTACTGGACGTTCACCGGGTACCAGTCGGTGGGGATCAGCCCCTCGTAGTGCACGGGCGTGCGCGGCCCGGACCAGCGGTACTGGGCGAGGGCGTTGTCGCGGCCGAGCGACACCAGGATGTGCTCCGGGTCCGGCATGGTGATCGCGTTCGGGTGGCTGCCGGTCTTCGAGCCGGGAAGCGGGTTGGTGTTGAACGTCTGGGTGACGCGCTGCCTGCGGATGTCGATGACGGAGACGGAGTCGGCGTTGCTGTTGGCCACGAGCAGGGAATCGCCGTGCAGATGAAGGGCGGTGGGCTGGAGCCCCACCTTCACCGTGCCGGTCTCCTTCCCGGCGGCGAGGTCGACGACGGACACGGTGCCGGTGCTCGCGGCCCCGGTCGTACGGTCGGCGACCAGCGGTGTGCCGTCGGACAGATTGGTGAAGTCCTGCGGCCCGGCCGGGCGTCCGCCCTCGTTGCTCACGTACGCCCGGCCGCCGGCGACCACGACCTGGCGGGGAGCGTTGCCGACCTTGATCTCCTGGACGAGCCGGGCGGCCTCGGTGTCGACGACCCCGAGCGTGTTGCTGCCGTTGAGCGCGACGTACAGCCGTGAGCCGTCGGGCGAGAGCGCCATGCCGCCGGGCAGCGCACTGCCGTGGGGTCCGCTGAGCTTGACGACGCGCGGCCCCGAGACCTTGCCGTTCCGTCCGACGGCGAACCGCACCAGATCGCCGGCCTGCGGGAACCACAGGCTCTTGCCGTCGGGGGAGTACACCGGTCCGTCCGTGCCCGCCGACCCGTCGCCGATCCGAGGGTCCTTGCCCGTGCCGGTGCCGACCTGCTGGATCACCTTGCCCGAGCGGGCGTCGAAGACGGTCAGGAATCCGGTGAAGCTCTTCCAGGTCAGGGCGGCGACCCGGGTGCCGTCCGGGCTGAGCGCGCTGGACAGCAGCCGTCCGCTGTCGATGCGGTGGCGGGTGCCGAACGGGCTGATCCGCTGGTTGGACGGGAGCAGGATGCCCTTCGCGGTCTCGGTCCCGTCGACCTTGTCCTTGCCGAAGCCCCCGTGCGGGCCGGCGGCCCCGACGGCGGCGGTGGAGGTGAGCGCGGCGGCCATGGCGAGCGCCGCGACGGCGATGCCTCTGTGTCTGCGCAGCTGTCTCATGGCGGAAGACGGTACGACTGGCATGAGCATGCCGATAGGTCCGGTGCACGACGGCGAAGTGGACAGCGGGCAAAGCTTCGCCCAGGCGGCCGCACCATGATCCACCCCCTACTGCGGTATCACTCCACGGTTGGCCCCGTGGTCCGACGCCCGGCCCCGTACCCCCTTCCTACGTTTCCCTCGCCACCGCACAGGACGAGGGAGAACCATCCATGCACCGCCACCGCTTCAAGCGCACGCTGGTCGCCGCCGCACTGACGACGACCGTCATCGCGGGCACGGCGGGCTGGGCCACGGCCAACCGGCAGGAGCCCGTCACCGGCCCGCCGGCCGGCACCGCCGCCTGGCGCGCGGACCACTCCCTCCACCGCACCCTGCCCGACCCGGCGACCACCGCCCCGGCCGACGTCGCCCGCTTCTTCGGCTCCCTCACCACGGTGCGGCAGCACGAACTGGCCGCCCGCCACCCCATGGTCGTCGGCAACCTGAACGGCGCGCCCATGGCACTGCGGTACGAGGCCAACAGGCTCGCGATCGCCGCCGAGCGCGCCAAGGAGCGCGACCGCGCGGCGGACCGCACGCTCCCGGAGTACGAACGGGACACGGCACGCGAACGCGCCGACCGCTACGCCCGGCTGCTCGAACCGGGCCGCCAGATCCTCGCCTTCGACCCGCGAGGCCGTGGCCAGCTCGCCGAGGTCCACGGCAACTGGGCGACCGCCGAGCGCACAGCCGTGATCGTCCCCGGTTCCGACATCGACCTCGCCTCCTTCGACCGCGAGCACGACCAGTACGGCACCCCGGCCGGCATGGCGAAGTCCCTGCGCGCCGAGATGGCCCGCCGGTCGCCCGGCACCCCCACCGCCGTGATCGCCTGGGCCGGGTACACCACGCCCGTCGGCGTCGGCATCGACGCCGCCACCGGCCGGCTGGCGAAGGCCGGCGCCACACGCCTCGACGGTTTCCTCGCCGGGCTGGCCGCCACCGGCACCACCCCGCCCGCCGTCTTCTGCCACAGCTACGGCTCGGTCGTCTGCGGCCTGGCCGCGCCGGAGATCGACCGCACCGAGGCCACCGACCTCGTCGTGCTCGGCAGCCCGGGCGTACGGGCCGACTCCGCCGCCGATCTGCGCACCGGCGCCCGCGTCTGGGCGGCGCGCCGCGACGACGGGGACTGGATCGGCGACGTCCCCAACGTCCGCCTCTTCGGCCTGGGTCACGGCACCGACCCGACCTCCGAGGACTTCGGCGCCCGCGTCGTCTCCTCGGCGGGCGCGCACGGCCACACCGGCTACTTCGCCCCCGGCACGGAGTCGCTGCGCAACTTCGCGGAGATAGCCCTGGGGGAGTACGGCTCGGTGCGGTGACTTCGCTTGTCAGCCGAGGTTGTCCCGGACCCAGCCCGCCAGCACCTTCGCGCAGTCGTCGACCGCATCGCGCCACAGACGGGCGGCGGCTTCATCGGCCTCGTCGCTGACGTTCTTGATCAGCCGTATCGGCACCCCCGCGCGCCGGGCCACCGTGGCCAGCGCGTACCCCTCCATGTCCACCAGATCGGCCCGGGCCGCGAGCCGTTCGCGCTCGGCCGTCCCCGAGACGAAGGCATCGCCGGTGGCCAACGTGGGCCCGTCGGCCGCGAGTTCCAGGGGAGCGCCGTACGTCTCGCCCGTCAGCGTGCGCAGCACCTCGGAGTCCAGGTCGTGCTGGATCACGGTCGCCACCTCGTGCGTCCCGATCAGGCCCGGACGCAGCGCACCCGCCGTGCCCAGGTTGACGATCGAGGAGGGAGCCTGCCCCCGGCCGAGGACGGTCGCCAGCGCGGTTGCCGCATTGACCTTGCCTATCCCCGTGAGCAGCACGGGGAGGTTCCCGTCGAGGTGGGCGGCTTCCTCCTTCACCGCGAGGACGAGAAGGGGGCGATCGGGGGTGATTTCTCCTATGAGATCCATTGGGTGCACGTTACGGCGTATTCGAAGAGTTGATCAAGGCAAGCCCATCCGCCAAGACTTCTTCGCGAAAACCTCTTTGCGAAGAAGTCTTGGCAATCTAGAGTGCCGCCATGACCGAACTCCGGCCCGACAGCGGCCCGTTGAAGCCCGATCCCGACGCCGACGTCATCCTGGACGCCAAGGGCCTGCGTGCCCTCGCGCACCCCGTCCGCGTCCAGCTGGTCGGGCTGCTGCGTACGCACGGGCCGTCCACCGCCACCCGGCTCGCCGAGCGCATGGGCGTCGGCTCCGGCGTGACCAGCTACCACCTGCGACAGCTCGCCGCGGCCGGGTTCGTCAAGGAGGACGCCGAGCGCGGCAACGCCCGCGAACGCTGGTGGAAGGCGGCGCACCAGGCGACCTGGTTCACCGACAAGGAGCTGATGGAGCAGGAACCCGAGGCCACCGCCGCGTACTACAGCTCCATAGCAACCCTCCACGCCCTGCGCACCCAACTCGCCCTCAACCAGATGCCGTTCATGACCCAGGAGTGGCGGCACGTCCTCGGCCTGGGCGACTGGCGGCTGCGGCTCACCCCGCAGGAGACCGCCCGCCTCAAGGACGAGCTGAGCTCCGTGCTCGCCCGCTACCGGAGCGACGCGGGAGAGCCCGCTTCCGACGGCACCGAGCGGGTCCTCGTCGTCACCCACTTCCTGCCCGAGCCGGACGTGCACGACGACGAGGTGCACCAGCCGTGAAGGCGCTCGTCGGCGTCCTGGCCGCCACCTCCGTGGCACAGACCGGCACCCGCGTATCGGCCATCGCCCTGCCGTGGTTCGTCCTCGTCACCACCGGAAGCGCCGGACGCACCGGGCTGATCGCCTTCTGCGAGATGGCTCCCTATGTGATCGTCAAGGCCCTCGTCGGCCCGCTCATCGACCGCTTCGGACCACGGGTCGTCTCCTGGAGCGCCGACGCCCTGAGCGCGACCGCGGCCGCCCTCGTACCGCTGCTCCACGCCCTGGGGCTGCTCCACTTCTGGATGCTGCCACTGCTGGTCGCCCTGATCGGTTCCGTACGCGGCCCCGGCGACCTGGCCAAGGACGTCATAGTCCCGGAAGCGGCCGACCGCGGCGGGGTACGCCTCGAACGCGCCACGGGATTCACCGGCGTGATCGACCAGCTCGCCACCACGGTCGGCCCCGCTGTCGGCGGCGCGCTGATCGCCGTCGTCGGGCCGCTGACGGCGCTGCTCGTCAACGCGGGCTGCTTCGCCATGGGTTCGGCCATCATCGCCTTCTCGCTGCCACGCGGCATGGGACGGCGTACGAAGGGGAGCAGCGAGCGTTATGGGCAGCGCATGCGCGAAGGCTTCGCCTTCCTGCGAGGCGAACCGCTGCTGCTGACCATCTCCGTGGTCGTCGGCATCACCAACATGCTCAACACCGCTTTCTCGCAAGTCCTCCTGCCCGTCTGGGCACAGCAGTCCGGGCACGGCCCCGGCGCGATCGGCCTGACCCGCAGCGTATTCGGCATCACAGCTGTCTGCGGAAGCCTCATCGCCGCCGCGATCGCCCACCGGCTGCGCCGCCGACTGGTGTTCTTCGCGGGCTACCTGCTCGACGGCGCCCCGTTGTTCCTGGTCCTGGCCCTCGGCGCCCCGCTGTGGGGGGTGACGCTGGTCTTCGCGATATCCGGCTTCGGCGGGGGCTTCCTCAACCCGATCCTCGGCGCGATTTCGTACGAGCGCGTCCCCCGCGAACTCCTCGGCCGGGTCCGGGCCCTGGGCGGCGCACTCGCCTGGTCGGGCATCCCGCTCGGCGGCCTGCTCGCGGGCGGCCTGATCGCGGCGGCGGGGCTCGTACCGGCGCTGTTGGTGACCGGTACGGCGCACGTTCTGACGGTCGGAGTGGCTGGGTTGCGCCCGGAGTGGCGCGGGATGGAGCAGGTTCGGTCGTAAGCGGTCAAGTGGCGGGTGGGGGAGGGGGATTGGCATACGGTCGCGGCAACCCGGTTGCTCCGCCCGAACACGGAGCGACCCTCGAACGCTGTAACCAGCAGCACCCGAGGGTCTACACCGCCAGGAGAGCTAGAGGACTCCCAAACCGTGCTCAAGCATGCTAGCGCCCTCGAGGGCCGTTTCACTCAGGTTCCGAATGACATCATCCGCAATCCGCGCCTCGGTTCGGATGCTGTACGCCTGCTGCTGTTGGTGCTCTCCCTCGCCGACCCCTCGGGTCTGTCGCTGTGGGAGGCGGCATGCCGCGTGGACATGAAGAAGGCGGCTTTCCAACGGGCGAAGAATCAGCTGAAGGACGAGGGGTACGTGCACGAGTGGCGGCGGCAGGGAGTAGGCGGCCGGTGGGTGACCACCCAACTGGTCTCCAACGTGCCCCTCGAGGCCAGGGAGGCCGCCGCGATCCGTGACGGCTTCCGACCGACGGACCCAAAACCGGCGATCGGTCAACCGACGGGTCGGGCCGTCGGCCGTTCCCAACAAAACACTGGGGAGAACACTCACCTCCCGCCCTCCCAGCCCTCCCCGCCGCCAACCAGCCTGCCCGCACCGCTGGTTGAGCGCGGAGCGTACGTCCTGGCCTCCGTCTCCCACGCCGAGCGGCAGCTGCGGCTCACCGGGCGCGACATCCAGGACCTCGCCCCGCTCGCGGGCGAATGGCTCCTGCGCGGCGCCACCTTCGACGACGTACGCAACGCCCTGACCCAGGGCCTGCCTCAGCCCATCCAGTGCCCCGCCGCCCTCATCCGCAACCGCCTCACCCGCAAAATGCCCGACCTCCCCACCGCCCGCCAGATCGCGACGACCACCGCACCGCCACCCCGGCAACTCCGGTCCTGCGCCGGGGACTGCGGCCGCATGATCCGGCCCGCGACCGAAGACGTCACCCACTGCCGCGAATGCCGCCTCGGACAGGACATCCCCGGCGCGGTCACCGCAACTCAGCGCGGGATCACGGCCGTCCGCACGGCGCTCCGCCGATGAGGGCGCGGATCACTTCCCGATGCTCTTCTGCTTGCGCTTCTGGAGACGGCGTTCCTCGGCCGGAGGCAGTTGGTGGACGACATGGACACTGCCGCAGATCGCGGTGCCAGTGACATTGACTCGGTGCACTGCCTGGCCCGTGCTTTCCCGGTCCTGCTCGAATCCACCCACGATTCCTGTGCCCGAGACATGGACCTCGACGTCTTCGGGAACGACGACATAGATGGAGCTGACCCACGAGTTGACGTGAATGGTCGTCTCCGGACCGGTGAACCGTGCCTCCCGGAGATCGATCACCCCGGAGCCGGCGAACGCGGTACCGCGGTACTTGTCCCCCACCAACCAGCGCCCCGTGCGGACGAAACTGCTGACGATGCCGGCATCCTTGGTCGAGGTCGGCGTGCTGCTCGTCCAGGAGACCGGCTGCAGGTCCCTCACTATGGATTCCAGTTCGGCCTTGGACTTGGCGCTGTACACCAACTCCAGGCGCTCATCCAGCTCGTCGGCGGAGACCCGGCCATCGGCGGTGGCGGCTTGCAGTACGGCCGCGGTCCGCTCGCGGTCGGCATCGGAGGCGCGGAGTGCGGGGGTGGATTCGGAGGGCTGTGAAATGTCCATGGTCCGAGCGTACGTCCGTCGAGTGCCTGTCGGTTGCGCCTCATACCGGGTCCAGGCGCTCGAGTTTGGTCCAGCCGGTCCAGCCGCGCTTTTTCAGCAGCTCGATCAACCGACGGGCCGGCGGCACGGCCTCGAAGGCCAGTGTGTCCAGCATCTTGACGAACGACGGCTCGATGTCGGCATCGTCGATGTAGTCCTCGCCCCGCTCGTCGGCCATCTCCGTGATGTAGGCGGCCAGCCTGTCGGCCAGTTCGACCAGCCGCGGGTCGTCGTCGGTCCAGTCGAGTGCCCGGCCCAGGCCGAGATAGAAGTCGATGAGATGCGGGTCGGCGAGCTGCTCCCGTTTACGCGCCATCCATTCCGGGACTCGCCCGGGTGAATGTGCGGCCAGCGGGATCCATCCGTCACGTTCGACCTCGACGATCCGCTCGTCCACCCCGAACTCCCGCAGCCGGTCGAGGAACTCGACCACCTCCGGGGGCAGCGCCAGGCTGTCCCCGGAGGCGAGGCGAGCGATCCGTTCGCGGTGCCGCTGCCGCTCCCGGATCTCCGCCCGCAGCCGCTTGTCGATGTCGGCGACCGCCGCGGCGAACTCCTCCTCGTCCGCGTGCAGCAGCTCCTGCACGCGCGCCAGCGGGACTCCGGCCCCGGCGAGGGTCCGGATCCTGATCAGCGCGACCACGGCGCCGGCGTCGTACCTCCGATAGCCGGAGTGGTCCCGCTCCGGCTCCGGCAGCAGCCCCTTGGCGTGATAGTGCCGCACCGCGCGCACCGTCACCCCGGCGTACGAGGCCAGCTCGCCGATGGTCAGCAGCATGGGATCAGTCTCCTTGATTCGCGGCTCAGTTCGCGGCTCAGTTCGCGGCGCGGGTCCGGTAGAGGTGCCGCGACCAGAGGTAGCCGGCCAGTCCGATCACCGCACACCAGCCAACAGCCCCCAGCACGTCCGAACCATGCGGCGATCCGGCCAGCAGACCGCGGAAGGCGTCCATGACCGGCGTGAACGGCTGGTGCCCGGCGAACCACCGCAGCCCGGCCGGCATCGACTCGACCGGCACGAACCCGCTGCCCACGAAGGGCAGCAGCACGAAGATCATCGGCAGGTTGCTCGCGGTCTCCGGGTCCGGGCTGGCCAGCCCCAGCGCCACGGTGAACCAGGTCATCGCGAACGACAGCAGCGCGAGCAGACCGACCAGGCCCAGCCACTGCACCGCCGAGGCGGCGGACCTCAGACCGAGCAGCAACGCCACCCCGAAGACCACCACGAGCGCGAGCGCGGTCTGGACCATCGCGCCGAGCACGTGGCCGGTGAGCACCGAACTCTTGGCGATGGCCATGGTCCGGAACCGGTTGATGATCCCGTTGGCCATGTCGGTCGCGACCAGGACCGCGGTGCCGATGGACACACTCGCCACCGTCATCATCAGGATTCCGGGGGTGATGAACGTCAGGTAGTCGCCGCGATCCCCGGCCCCGGCTCCTGGCAGACCGGCGCCCATGGTGCCGCCGAAGACGTAGACGAACAGCAGCAGGAACAGCAGCGGTTGACCGACCAGCATCACTGTCATCGACGGGTACCGGGCCATGTGCTTCAGGTTGCGACGCAGCATGGTCGCCGAGTCGCGCACGACGTACGTCGCGATGCTCATGCCGACACCTCCTCGGTGGTGGGGTGGCCGGTGAGGGCCAGGAACACGTCATCCAGGTCCGGGGTGTGCACGGCGAGCCCGGTGACCGTGTCGTCGTCGATCTCGTCCAGCAGCCGCCGCAGCGCGGGAAGGCTGCCGTCGTGCGGCAAAGTCACGCTGAGCGCCTCGGCGTTCGGGCTCGCTCCGGGCAACCGGCGTGCCAGCTCGGCCACTCGCTCGCTGTCAGGGGACCGGAGCTCGATGTGACCGCCGGGGACCAGCCGCTTCAGCTCGGCCGCGGTGCCCTCGGCGACCAGCCGGCCCCCGTCGAGCACACCGATCCGGTCGGCGAGTTGGTCGGCTTCCTCGAGGTACTGGGTGGTGAGGAAGACCGTGACCCCGTCGGCCACCAGCTCCCGCACGATCCCCCACAGCTCACGGCGGCTGCGCGGGTCGAGACCGGTGGTCGGCTCGTCGAGAAAGATCAGCCGTGGTCCGGCCACCAGGGTCATCGCCAGGTCCAGCCGCCGCTTCATACCGCCGGAATACGTCGCCGCGCGCCGGTCGGCAGCATCGACCAGGCCGAACCGCTCCAGCAGCTGCTCGACCACGGTCTCCGCACGGCTCCGGCCGAGATGGCCCAGGTCGGCCATCAGCCGCAGATTCTCCCGCCCGGTCAGCAACTCGTCCACGGCGGAGAACTGCCCGGTGACCCCGATCGACGCACGCACCCGGTCGGCCTCACGGCGCACGTCATACCCGGCGACCCGAACCTCACCGGCGTCCGCCGGCAGCAACGTGGACAGGATCCGGACCGTGGTGGTCTTGCCTGCCCCGTTGGGCCCGAGCAGGGCGTAGACGGTGCCCGTGGGGACGGCCAGGTCGACTCCGGCGACCACCTCTTGGTCGCCGTACGACTTGCGCAGCCCGGCGACCTCGATCGCACTGGTTCTTGTCGTCATGCCGACCATGCTGCGAGGTTGCCCCTGCGTCAGGGTCAACCGGCGGTGTCGCCCATATGCACCCTCGTCCTCAGCCGCCTAGGGCCTTCGACATGCCGAACCATCTGCCCCGGGCGAGACTGTGCCTGTTGCCGTCACCGCAGGAGGTTTTCCATGAGGCGTACGCACTCCGCCGGGGTAGCTGTTGCCACTGTCGCCGTTCTGTTCACCGGAACCGTCGCCGGCACGGCGCAAGCCGCCGAAGCCCACGGTCGTCATGCTGCCGCCTCCAGGGCTCTGGTCAAGGCCCTGTTCAACCGCTGGAACGCGGCTCTGGCCACCGGCGATGCGAACCGTGTCGCAGACCTCTACGCCTGCGACGCCGTACTACTGCCGACCGTCTCCTCGGAGATCCGCACCACGCGGGCTGCAAGGGTCGACTACTTCAAGCACTTCCTGGAGAGCAAGCCGGTTGGCCGCATCCAGCAGCGTCGCATCAAGATCCTGAGCCGTAACGAAGCCGTCGACACCGGCTTGTACGAGTTCACGCTGACCAACAAGGACGGCAGCAAGTCCAAAGTCGACGCCCGCTACACGTTCGTCTACGAGCGGCGCGGAGGCAGATGGCTCATCCTCAACCACCATTCCTCGGCGGTGCCTGCGGGGTGAGTACCAGGAAATGTGTGAGATGTGGTCACGGCGACGGTGCACATGGGTGAGCCATCGGCGAGCCGGCCCGCTGAGGCGCAGGGTGGTGTCCGCCAGCAGCTCACCCACGGGGGTGCCTCCTTGTTCAGGTGGACGAGATCGTCTTGAGTGCGAGGGTCCGTAGTGGCGCGATCCGGGTGCGGGCCGGGCCGTGGTAGACGGCGTTCGTGCAGACGACCACGTAACGGCCGGTGGCCGGGGCGAGATAGAGGCTGGTGCCGGTGAAGCCGTGGTGATAGGCCACGGTCCCGCCATGGGCGAGGATCCAGGACAGACCCCTGTCGAGTCCTGGCTCGATGCCTGACTGGGGCACGGTGCTGGCGCGCCACCAATCACCGAGCGGGCTGTTCGCGTCGCTGGTCAGGAGTTGGCGGGCGTAGGTGGCGAGGTCGTGCGGTGTGGAGAACACGCCGGCGTGACCGGCCACTCCGCCGAGCAGGGCGGCGTTGTCGTCGTGCGCAGCGCCCCAGATCCTCGGCGCGCCGGGGAATCGTCGTTCGGTGGGCGCGACCTGTGGGGTGCGGGTGACCGGGCCGTAGGCCGTCGCCGCCATGCCCAGCGAACCCCACATCCGGGCGGCGAGTTCGTCGAGCGGCCGATCGTTGATGTGGGCGAGGGCGAGGCCGAGGAGGATGTAGCCCCTGTTGATGTACCGGTGTTGGCCGGGGTTGTCCTCGAGCGGCTCTCGGCACATTGCTTCGTGCAGGGGGATTTCGGCGCCGCGGTAGTGGTCCAGGCGGGTGGAGGCCCGCAGGCCCGAGGTGTGGGCGAGCAGTTGGCGTACGGTGGCCTCCCCGCTGGGTACTTCGCCGTTCATCGCCGGGAGGATGTCGCGTACAGGCGCGTCCAGGTCGATCAAGCCATCCCGCACGGCCCGGCCGACAAGCGGCCAAGTGGCAATGACCTTGGTCAGTGAGGCGATGTCGTACAGGGTGCGGGCGGTGGGTGGTTGGGGGCCGCACTCCGGGGCGATGGTGCCGGCCGTCATGACCTGTTGATCGCCGTCGATGGTGCCGGTGATGACGACACCGCCGGGCGTGCCGCCATCGTTGACGATCTCCCGGAGCGTCTCGTTGAGGCGGTTGCTGTCGTCGGTGCTGAAAGGTGCGGGCATCTACTTCTCCGATGACGTGGTGATCTCGGCGCCCAGCGTGGCCAGTCGAGTGAGCAAGTGCCCGTAGCCGCGCCGGAAGTGGTGCAGGCCCCGGATGGTAGAGGTGCCGTCGGCCGCCAGGGCGGCAATCAGCAGTGCTGTCACCGCCCGGATGTCAGCCGCTTCCACTTCCGACGCATGGAGCCTGCTGGGGCCGTGCAGACGGATCACGGACCCGGTTGAGGTGATGTCCGCGCCGAAGGCCCGCAGGGGTGGCACGTGGGTGTCCCGTCGCGGATAGACGCGCTCGTCGATCACCGAGGGACCGACCGCCTGCGTGAGCACCGCGGCCAACTGTGGAGCGGTGTCGGTGGGGAGAGCGGGGTGCGGGCCGGTCGCTGTCCGTATGCCAGAGAGCGCTCCGGCGGGCTGTGCGTGAACGGTGTCGCCAGCGGCAGTGAGAGCGATGCCCGCATGGGCGAGGACCGCGATCAGCCCGTCGGGGAGACCGGCGTACGTGATGCCGTCCAGAGTGACGCTGCCGCCGGTCACGGTCGCTGCCATGGCGACAGTCGCGGCCTCGATGCGGTCCCCGGCCACCTGGAAGGTGCCGCCGCCGATCCGGTCGCTGCCCGTCACATGCAACCCATCGGCGTCCCAGCCGACTTCCACGCCCCGTTCGCCGAGAAACCGGCAGGTCTCGGTTACTTCGGGCTCGACGCTCGGACTGGTGATCAATGAGGTGCCCGATGTACGGGCAGCCAGCAGCAGCGCGGTCGCCGTTGCCCCCAGGCTCGGACCGTAGCGGGTGCCCACGTCCACGGTGAACGCGCGCAACCCGCGCGGGCCGGCCACGACCCGCACACCGGCTCCAGTGGTGATGACCTGTGCACCGGCGGCCCGCATGGCCGCCAAGTGCCGGTCGATCAACCGAGGGCAAAACGCGTCGCCGCCGGGGTACGGGAAGGTGACTTCTCCGGTGCGGGCGAGCACGGCAGCAGCCAGGACGGCGGTTGTGCGTACTCGCTTGCCGAGGTCCGGCCGGATCGCGGGGTGCAGCGTGTCGGCAGGGGTTACGGAGAACCGGTGTCCGTCAAACGTGACCGAGGCGCCAACGTTCCGGAGGATGCTGGCACACACACCGGTGTCGACGATGTCCGGTGCCTGTTCCAGCGCCACCGGAGCCTCGGCGAGGAAGGCCGCCGCGTATAGGTGCAGAGCAATGTTCTTACTGCCCTGCACCCGGTAACGGCCCTTCAACGCCCGTCCGCCGGTGACCTTGACGAGCCCGCCCGAGGGGATGTCGTAGGCCACGGTGGTCACCTGGCCCGTGACCCGGTGGGCAGGAAGCCGCCGATGTGGTGGTGGGGATAGATCACGGTGCCAGGACCGATCAGAGTGCCAGGAGACATTACGGTCCCGGCGGGCAACGCCACCTCGTCGCCGATGACCGCGCCGAACTTGGTCTGTCCGCTGCCGATCCGACAGCCGTCCAGGTTGACGGTGATCTCCTCGATGGCCGGTTCCGCGATCGGGCCCCGATCGCATCGCAGGCCGGTTGTCGAGCAGAAGGCACCGATGTTGACCCGTCGCCCGAGGATCGAGTCGCCAACAAAGCAGGGGTGTTTGGCGAAGGTGTGCCCGACGAGCAGACTGCGGGTGATGTCCGCGCCGAACCCGATCCGACAGCCTGGACCGATCACGGAGTGGTCCCGCACCAACGCGCCCGCCCCGACAACGGAGCCGGCGCAGATCAGTGCAGGCCCCACGACCTGAGCCCCGGTCTCGATCCGCGCCCCTGCCTGAACGATGACATTGCCCTGGCACAGCGCCCCGTCCTCGATCACGCCGCCCCGGTCTGTGTCCAGGCCGCAGACAGCCGGGGCGTCCAGGTCAGCGGTCAGCCGAGGCTTGACGTCGAACACAGTCCGGCAGCGGGCCAACAGTCCCGCGACGTAACCGCTGACGGCAGCGGAGTCGATGTAGTAACCGGTGCTGAGCCGTTCGTCCCGTGTCGTCGCGGTCGGGACGGGTGAGCGTTGCTGCACAGGAACCTCCGATATGCGTCGTGGAGTCGAGCGAGGAGGAACGACCGACCTTCGGCAACAAGTTCCGTGCCGGAGGCCAACGAGCCATCTACGGAGTGACGGTGTCCGGACGGGCATCCGGAGACGTCACGACCACACCGACACCCCTGGACTCGGTGCGCACGTCATGGGCGACGATCATCGCCAGGAGCGAAAAGCCGGCGACCGTCCCGGTCAGCCAGACGAGCACGCTCGTGGTCTCGGCATCAATCCGCGACCGGTGGCGTCCCATCACCGACCACCCGCTGCCCGGGCACGCTCACGAGCGGCAACCGCGCGGTCGATCTGGACTGCCGCGGCGTGCATCTGCCCCGGGTCCAGCACGAGTTCCGTACGGAGGGCCCGGCCGTCACGGAACCGGACCTCGACGGCCATGCGGGTCTGCTCGGCAACGTGGTCGTATCGGGCGTCCCGCTGGAGCGGCACGACGCACTCGACCATGGGGAGATGTGCGGCGGCACTGCTGTGCGTCACCTCTTCGAGCGGGGCGCTGGTTCTGCCTGTTCCTGAGCCATGCACCGTGAGATCACCAGCTCTCTGTTCACCGGGGCAGCCGGAAACGGGCAGCCGACAGCCCATGCGGGTAGGGGGATGCCGTGCCGATGGGATGGCCGAATCAGCCGACGGCGACCAGTGAAGAGCGGATCGACAAGCGCGGTAACCCCATGCAGGGGGCACCCACGGTGGGTACATTCCGTGGGGGTACGTCCAACTGAGGGGGCAGGTATGGAACTTCCGGCTTCACCGGCGGCGATCCCCTCCGCCCTGCTCAATGATCAACGACTCGTCCGCGCACTCGTCCGTCGCGACATCGGCACGGTGTTCGCGCTGGCCCATGGCGAGGCCGGCATCAGCTTCAACCGCATCAGCGAAGCCTGCGGAATCCGCGCCGAACGGGTAGGCAAGATGGCACGCGGGGATGGAACAGTCACATCCCTCCCCGTCCTGGAACGGATCGCCGACGGTCTCCGGATTCCGGGCCAGGACTTAGGCTTGGCCCAAAGGCCATGGGAGAGCCACAACCCCACAACTCCCCAACATCACCACGCAGATGGAGATGACCCCATGAAGCGCCGCGACGCAGTGCGCGCGCTCGCTGCCGGTCTGGCAGGTCCCGGGCTCGCCGCTTTGACTACCACCCGCCACAACGTCGACGCTGCCCTCGCCGCCGACCACACACCGTCCGACCTCGGTTTCTGGGAGAGCACAGCCGAACGGTACGGATACGGCTACCACGGCCAGGCTCCAACCGACGTGCTCTCGAACCTCGTCCAGGACTTCGACGAGCTCAAGCCCCTCCTGGACCAACCGCAAACGGTCAAGGCCCGCGCCACCCTGTGCCATGTGACAGGGCAGATGGCGGGCATGGTCGCCATCGTCCTGCACGACCTCGGCCAGCACCGCGAGGCGCACCACTGGTTCCGCACCGCCGGCCGGGCCGCCGAGCAGGCCGGAGACAACCTCCTGCACTCCTGGGTTCTGGGTCGCGAGGCCATGGTGCCGCTCAACTACGGCTCCCCACAGGCAGCCGCACAACTCGCCGAGAAGGCCCGCCACCTGGCCGGCGGCAAACCCAGCGCTGCGTCCGCCCTGGCAACGGCCGTCGCGGCCCGTGCCTACGCCACCCATGGCCACCGGGACAAGGCCCTGCACTTCGTGAACGCCGCCGAGGAACTTGCCGAACGGCTGACGCCTCAGCAGCGCACCGACACGTGGTTCGGCTACCCGATGCAGAAGCACCACGTCCACATGAGCCAGGCCCTGACCCTGCTCGGCGAAACGGGCCGTGCCTACGCCGCCCAGGACCAGGCACGGGCACTCTCCCGCGCGCCCTCGCTCATGACCCGCGCGCTGATCTCCATCGATCAGGCATCGTGCCGCGCCCGCGACGGTGAACGGGCCGAAGCGGCACACCTCGCCGCCACGGCGTACGGCGCCCTGCCTGCCTCGTACCAGACCGGACTCACCCGAACCAGGGCCCTCACTCTGTACCGAACACTCCCAAGCGATACCCCTGGATTGGACAACCTCTCCGACGCACTCGCGTTTGCCAGCTGACAGCCTCCAGGGCAAGGCCCTTGCCGCATGCCGACTCTGCGCTGGACTCCCATGCTGCGACTTCCATTCTTGGGGGTGTTGGAGGCTCGTAGGAGGGTTATCACTTCCAGATGGTCACCCGGGCAGTGCCATAGCGGTTTGGGGGCGTAAGTACCTTGAGGTAACCAATTCGTCCCTCTTTTGTGACGAAGCAAGCCGTGTGATGGATCCGCACGTCAACGCGTGGCATGGGGGTGCTGGTGGACAGGAGGCGAGCGCATTGTTGCTGTCGAGGATCCGTGGCTTGGTCCCATGCTGAAATCATGTTTCCAGAAATCGAAGCTGAGGCACAGGTCGAAGCGCACGTGATGGTGAAGTCGCCCATTTCGTCTGGTGCCGCCTCTGGTGGTGCGTGGTCTGTATACCAGCTTTTCCCCTGGCTAAGGTTAAGGATTCCGTTCCACAGAACAGGAAGGTCTGTAGAGTCTGTTGAGCCTGGGGTTCCGGACGGCGGAGTCTGTTGCGGAGAGGTGACGGCTGGACCAGGATCGCCGTGGGGCGGCTGGCTTTGGCTCACGACCCTGGTGAATGCGTAGAAGAAGACTGCTATAGCCACCAAAATTATGTACAGCCATGGCCGGCTGAAGCGTGACGTGCTCACTGTTACGCATGCCGTGGCTGTGTGCCCTGAAGGGTAATGCGGCCGCGGCGTCAGGCGGGTCTCGTTCTCGCTGGAATCCTTTATAGCTGTAGCGTCAGTGTGAGGGTTAGAAGCTCCAGGGAGTTGCACGTCGAGTAGTGACGCCATGTAGCGCCGCCGCCAGGAATAGCGTGAGTGATCTCTTTCCAGGGGGGCGGACGCCGGTGAGGAATCGGTGCCGATCAAGGCATTTGCGTACCGTCGCGCAAATTTCATCTGCATCACCGCGCTGCAGGGTTGCTGTGTCCGCCGTCAGGCTGGGGAGCTGGATCTGGTGATGGCTCGCCGGGCTGCTGGTCACTTCCCCTAACGGCAACTTGCACAGTTCGAAAAGCTCCAAGCTGTCGGATCAGCGCCGGCGCTGAAGCCCCGGCAGCAACTGCAGCGTAAAGGCCGGTAATTTGAGGGTGCAGCAGCCACCCCATGAGAGATCCCAGGAGGATGCGGCTCAGTCCAGCTGCGAGGTCGGCGGGGAGATCGATGTACTTGCGTAACGGGGGAAGTCTCCTTCTGCTTTCACGCGCCTCATGGCGGGCTGCCTGCCAAGTCAACAGGTACCCATTCCACACCAGAGCTTCGACAAGTCCTCCACCGATGGCTCCGTAGGCAGCAGCTTGAGTCCAGTTCATGCGCCCTCCACCACGGTTGACGGCCCGTCCCTGCCAGCCACTTGGCATGAACGGCCCGACTCTCGCGAGGTAGCGTGTCAGCCTGGGGAGGCTGCCACAACTGGTTCAGGCATAGTCTTCGTCGCAGTGGAGCCGCATCAGCCACAAATACATTCCTGTCTTTCGGGATGTGGCGGGAGGGTGCGTAGGGGCGGGCGTGCATCGGGTAGTAGATGCGCCCGTCCGCCCCGGGGCCGTCGACCACCAGCACTCCGCCCGGGTGTGGGCGGCGGCCGGGTCGGTCAGCAGCAGTTCCAGACGGCAGGCGTTGACTGGCAGCAGCAGGCTGGCCAGATACTCACGGAACGCACGCCGCTGGGCCAGTGTCCCGAAGAGATCATCCAAGTGAACAGCGTACACAGCCGCTTCGTCATCTCGGTCTCCCCAGAACATGGTTGACGCCCCTTCCACGGCCTACTCCCGCACGAACCCGCCGTCAATACGCCACCGCGGCTTGACCGCGAAGCAGCGGTCGCAGCGGGAACAGGTGCGGTTCGAGGCCGCGGAGTTATTCGCGCATGGAGTGGGGCCACCGCAGGTCGCCCGGCAGTTACGGGGCTTGAGGAAGTCGGCCCATGCCGGGCACGCCCGCTGCCTCGATCGGGCGATTAGGGCGCGTATCGAGTCGTGATCAAGCGGCTGGCGCAAGGTCTTTGATCCAGATCATGGAGGCGCGGAGATGAAGGCCGGCGAGGTAGCTCTCGGGGGTCTTGTCGTAGAACGCGGTACCGCGGTACTTGTCTCCCACCAGCCAGCTTCCCGTGCGGACGAAACTGCTGACGATGCCGGCATCCTTGGTGGAGGTCGGTGTGCTGCTCGTCCAGGGGACCGGCTGCAGGTCCTTCACTATGGATTCCAGTTCGGCCTTGGACTTGGCGCTGTACACCAACTCCAGGCGCTCATCCAGTTCGTCGGCGGAGACCCGGCCATCGGCGGTGGCGGCTTGCAGTACGGCCGCGGTCCGCTCGCGGTCGGCATCGGAGGCGCGGAGTGCGGGGGTGGTTTCGGAGGGCTGTGAGATGTCCATGGTGTCCGAGCGTACGTCCGTCGAGCGCCCTGAAAGGGACGTACGCGGCTTACCGTCCCCGGCGGACTGTGGCGCATGAGAGGAGGCGGGCTGCCTTCCGGGCCTGGCTGGTCAGGGCGCCGAGCAGGAAGGACAGCGCGAGGATTGCGTACGCCGTCCGTTTCGCCGCCGTACCCACGGCCGTTGGCACGGTGCGCGGGTCCTCTTCATACGCCTTCCGGGCCTCGTGGCGCACGTACGCCGTCGGTACCCGGCGTCGCCAACTCCGCTGACGGCGTGACTGTACCTCATTGTCCTTGACTGTCAGGGCTTCTGTTGGGGCAAAGGTGGACCGTCCGTATTCCACGGCAGTCCGCCATACCCTGATCCAGCGTGGAGTCTGCGGATCGTCAGGGTCTCCCGCGTCATTGAGCAGTGCCATGACGGCGTCGCCGACCTCTTTGATCTCCTGCGGCCTGAGGGAGGATTGGAGCAACGTGCTGTCTGGTTGGGTGAGTTGCGCGAGATGTTCTTCCATCCAGAGGCGCGCCTGATACTCCGTCGGCTGTCCCCCATGCGTGCGGTCAGACGGTGCCTCGGCGACGAGGATGGCCTTGTGCAGCCGCTGCTCCTGCTCTCTGCGCTCCTCATCGCTCATGCCGTCGAGGAGGCGCAGCAAGTGGTGCGCGCCGTCCATACGGCCCCAGGTGAAATCGGACTGCCGCCATTCCGCATCGATGAACGCGCCGAAGTGGGACAGGCGAACCCCGTAGAGCTTGCGCTCACCCATGTCGTCAAGGTGGTCCTCATGGAAGAGCGGGCTCATTGTGTCCGGACCGAGTCGCATGAATTCGAACTTCGGCGGGAGCGGTTCGACGAGTTTCGAAGGCGGCGCGTAGGCGCGCGTCACGACTTCGACGGCCAGGCAAGCAGTGACGGCCTCCTGAGCGCTCCAGCCGTTGTGCAGACCCGCCGCGTTCATCGCCTCCACATACTGCTCCCCTGCGGCCTTGATGGTCTCCCTCAGCTGCTCGGGGATGTCCAGCTGCCGGTAGAGCCCTTCATAGAGTCGAGCTGCCCCTTCTTCCGCCACATCACCGGGATTGGCTTTGATCAGGATCTCGGTGTCGAGCGCTTCGGCCAGAGCGAGCACGCGCCGCAGATACGTGCTGACCTTTTGCCCTCCGCAAATCAGGGCCGACTGAATGTCCTTATTCGTCTCTGTGTCAAGTATTTCCAGAAGGTGGCCGGTGAGGCACTGGAGGACACGCTCAGCTGCGATGATCCCCCAGTTCCACGGCCCGTCCGGGGCGAATTCCACGGGCTGGTCGTAACAGGGGATCCAGCTCGGGTTTTCGTCTCGTCCTGTGTCGCTCGGGGCAAGGACCTTTTCGAGGCGGGCGCTACCCATTTCTGGCGTCGCCATCAGTGATCTGGTCTGGCCAGTCTCACTGATCCGCTTGCGCAGGTCGTAGAGGAGGGCTGCGGCTCGGTTACGGCGGTATTCGTTATTGAGGCCGCCTGCCACGTTCCGGATGTGTTGATAAAATACTTCCTTGCCTCCGATGTTCTTCACATCGTTGAATATCCTCTGGAACAGTTCCAGTTGGCGATCGCGGATGCCGGAACATACGCGCGCGGCGAGCTCTTCCGTACCGGACCGGAGATTGACCTCCTGCGGATAGCGGATCGCGTTCAGAGCCGTCGAGCTCCAGCGGATCTTGTCGCACGGCTGTTCCTTGGTGCTCTCCTGGGCCAGTCGGCCTACTGACGGCACCACGTAGACGACGACGCGCTTCAGGGGATTGTCGAGCTTGCGCCTGGTGATCGCTTCAAGGACAGGGCCGAAGGGAGCGTTGTTGAGGATGCCGCCATCGAGAACGCAGCTGGCGGGAAAGTCGAGCTCAGTGCGCGGCTGTACGCGGTAGTCCAGCAGCGGGTACTCGGACACCGCGGGGAAGGCCACCGGAAACCCGGCGGTGGCACGGGCAGCCTCGACCAGCGCCGGTAGATCCTCGTCCTTGAAATGAGAGACACAACCACTTACGTCGAATTTCCAGTGTCGGCAGTCTTTCTTCTTGTACGTCACGTGCTCGTCTTGCTCAAAGCGATAGAGGCGCCTATGGTCACGGACGTCGAATTCTCCGCCGAATCCGTCCTCGTAATTGAGGTTGCGTCCGTCCAGGGCCGTTGCTGTCACGAACAGCGTGACGGGATGGCCGCTGCTGCACGGGGCACCGCCGATGTCGCGCACGGCTTCGTCGACCTTCTTTCTGAAGGTGTCGCCGTTGAGCACACTGATCTGTGACGGCGGACGCAGCAGTGTTTTGAGATCTGCGGAGTCCTTCCACAGCGCGCGCAGCTGGGGCTGCTTCGCGTTCCGGGCGATCGTCGTGGCCAGCATCAGACCGTTGATACCGCCGGCCGAAGTTCCCGAGATGACGTCGATCACGACCCGCGTTCCTGCCTTGCGCACGAGCTCGGCCCAGATGCTGAATACCGCCCGGTCCCGTTCGTCGATGCCCTCGGGCTGGCCGTTGGACGCGCGGCGCAGCAGGTCGAGTTCATGGGTGACGCCGCCCATCCACACGGCGAGGCTGACGCCCCCGTTCATCACCAAGGCAAGCCGGGTTTCGTGATGAGGGGTCGTGTCGGTGTCGTTGGCCATCCCGACTTCCCTTCCCTTGGGGAAATCGCTCCGGGCTTACCCGGCGCCTCCATCAGCCGGAGCGACCATCTGCGCCGATGCGCATTGATCGCCCTGTGTAACCGACCATCGGCCAAGTGCGGGGGCGCCGCAACTCAAAGGCGTCTCACTGGCCCAACAGGAATGGGCCCGTCCAGCCGGTCGGCCAGGAACCGCCGCCGCCACTTACGGACCGTGTCCGCAGCCGGTTCTCGGGCGACTGCGACGATCGGCGGCGCCTCCGGCACCGCACACGCCAGCACAATCCGCGCTCGCAAAGCAACGCCTGGGCCGACATCGCCCGGCGTATCCGTCGCTTCAACACCGCCCGCTCCTCATCAGAGAGCAGCAACGGTTCCGGCTTCGGGTTCTGACAAGGAACTGGCGCACCAGCAACAGAAGTTACACAGCAACTAACGATCAACTGCTGGCGCAGAACGCTAGCGTGCTGTAGGCCCGGTTCGCCAAGCGTGCGGCACGACCCGAACTCCCATCGGCTGGAGAGCGAGCGCCGGCCGCGGTGTGATGCGCTCCGGGTGGAGGAGCTCCAGCCGGAAGCGGTGCCAGATGTCGGCGACCAAGTGGACGGTTTCCGTCATGGCGACGGCGGCGCCCACGCAGACCCGGGGGCCGAGGCCGAACGGGAAGTACGAGCCGCGGGGCATGGATGCGGCGCGGCCCTCGAGCCAGCGTTCGGGGCGGAATTCTGTCGGGTGTTCCCAGTGGCGGGGGTCACGGTGGTTGACCCATTGGCTCACGGTGACCGTGGTGCCGGCTGGAATCACATAGCCGCTGAAATCGAGGTCTTCGATGGTGTCGCGGCTGGTCAGCCAGACGGGCGGATACAGGCGCAGCGCTTCGCGGACCACCGCGTGGGTATACGGAAGAGCCTCCAGTCGGGCCATTCCGGCCGGGGTGGAGGAAAAAGCGGCCCGGGCCTCGGCCCGTAATCGCTCGGCAGCGTCCGGGTGTTGCGCGAGCAGCACGCAGGTCCACACGACGGCGTCATTGGAAGTCTCGAAACCCGCCATGACCAATGTGGCGAGTTCATCGCGTAGTTCCTCTGCCGATGGAGCGGGATTCCCGTGCACCAGGGCATGCAGGACGGGTGCGCGCTCGGGATCGGATGCGGCGGGGGAGTCGGCGAGTGCGTAGAGGGTGCGGTCGATACGTGCCAGGGAACGCCGGATGCGTAACTTGCGTGGTGTCGGTGCCCATTCCGGCAGTCGGACGGGTGTGGTGGACAAGTCCATGATGGGTGCCACCAGGCGGGCCACTTCCGCAGTGTCCGCGTCGCTGAATTCGTCCCCGAACATCAGCTGTGTGACCAGTCGGAGGGTCACTTTCGCGATGTCGTCCTGCAGTGTGCGAGCCTGCCCCGAGCGCCAGCCGCTGAGCATCTTCGCACCCTGGACGTCGACGATCTCGGCCGCC
The DNA here is from genome assembly GCF_059089585.1 of Streptomyces sp. SX-6. Lineage (NCBI taxonomy): Bacteria > Bacillati > Actinomycetota > Actinomycetes > Kitasatosporales > Streptomycetaceae > Streptomyces > Streptomyces sp. SX-6. The sequence continues at coordinate 68,021 of NZ_JBTHHU010000014.1, forward strand.
TTGATGGACAGCGAGCGGCCGAACGCCGGTTGCATGCGGTGCCGTTTGGCATGCCAGTCGGCACCGTCGCTGTTCATCGTCGACCGGGGAAATCCTTGTCGCCGGAATCCGCGCCGGGTGTCGGCGCTGCGCTTGGAGAACTGGGCATTCCGGTCGACCAGCATCTTCTCGACGTCACCGGGATCGGTGAGCAGGACATTGTTGGCACCGAGCCGGACCACGTCCCCGTATTTCCGTGAGCACTCGGTGAGGAAGCCGAGTGGGTCGGCGAAGAAGTCATGAAGATTGCCGAGGTATTTGTCGCCGACGGGACCGGGGAGATCGGTGCGCAGAGGGGCAGCAGCCATGAACACCTCTCTGAGGTGGCCCGGGCATCGCTGCCACGGGCCACTGTCTGTGCATTCCGCTCAGCCGGTTCAGTAGTAGTAATACGGCAGGGTGAGTCGGTCCTTACGCGTGAGCCGGGCGAAGAGTGCGCCGGTCAGGATCATCTTGCGCATGGCGGTCACCATCCTCTCGATGGGCTCGCATTCAGCGTGATCACTGCATTGCGTTAAGAAAAATGTAGCCAACTGACCGTCCAGCGACAAGAGTTGGCGCTTCATGTTCGGTCAGGGTTTATTCGGAAAGCCGGAATCCGTATTCGGCGAGAGGCGGAGTGCTACCCCCGGGTCTCCAGCTCCGCGATGGTGCGCTCCAGCCAGGCGCGGTCCGCGGTGCTGGTGGCACCGGCCAGCTGGAGCATGCCGCGGCGGAAGCGGTCGGTCATGTCGCGGGCGCGCAGAGGGCGGCCGTTGTCGTAGAAGAAGCTGCCGGGTTCGTCCATGAACGCGAGGCGGCGGCGCAGGACGCGGGCCTGGTCGGCGGGGTCGGGCAGCCGGCCGAGGAAGGCGAGCAGGACGAAGAAGGAGTTGCGGTCGGTGATCTCGACGTCGGTCGGCTCGCGCAGTCGGCGCAGCAACTCGGTCCGGCCCGACTCGGTGAGGGTGAGGACCTGACGTGGAGCGGCCCGGTCGCCGGGCTCGGTGTGCCGGGTGAGGTGCCCTGCGGCCTCCAGGCGCTTGACGGCGGGGTAGAGGGCGCCGTCGCTGACGGGGCGGACGTGGCCGCTGAGTCCGGAGATGCGGGCGCGCAGCTCGTATGCGTGCAGGGGTCCCTCGTCGAGGAATCCGAGGATGCAGAGCGTGAGCACCGGGCCTCCGGGGTCGTCGGGTTGTTCGTGGCTGTCCAGGGTAGCCGCGCAAAAAGCACTAGCTCTAATCGAGATACCTCGATTAGAGTCATCGTCATGACAACGACCACCACGCAGTACTTCCGCACCCCCGACGGCGTCTGCCTCGCCTACCTCGACCTCGGCGGCACCGGCCACCCCGTCCTCGCGCTGCACGGCGCCTACGGACGCGGGCGGGCCATGCTCGCGCTGGCGGACCATCTCGGCCCCGAGTACCGGCTGATCGCGCTCGACCAGCGAGGACATGGCCTCTCCGACCACCCCGACGACTACAGCCGGGACGGTTACATCGCCGACGCGGCCGCGCTCGTCGAGCACCTCGGGCTCGGTCCGGTCGCGGTCGTCGGGCACTCGCTCGGTGGCGTCACCGGATATCAACTCGCCGCGCGACGGCCCGAACTGGTGTCGGCCGTGGCCGTGCTGGACTTTCCGGCGGCGTACCTGGCCCCGATCGGCGACGACCTGCTGCGCGCCCTGCCGGCGCACTTCCCGAGCCTGCGGGCGATGCAGGACGCCCTCGCGTTCGTGGACGAACCCCGGCACTTCACCGAGAGCGCGGTGGAGGACCCCGAGGGCTGGCGCTTCCTGTGGCGGGCCGACGAGGTGCACGCGACCAAGGTCGCAATCCGGGGCGACTGGTGGGGCGACTTCACTTCCGTGAAGCAGCCGATGATGGTGGTACGGGGTGGGCGCAGCCCGCTTGTCCCGCCCGAGCACGCGGAGGAGATGGTCCGCCGTCGGCCCGGCACGGAGGTGGTGACGATCGACGGGCACCACGACTTCTACATCACGCACACGCCGGAACTGGCGGCGATCGTGCGGAAATTCCTCGGATCGGCGGGGTAGGCGTCATCCGTGGTCGCCTTGCGCCCTTGTGCGCGCCCGCGCGCGGGTGGGACGTTTGCACAGGGGTGATCGCCATGGTCTTCGTCGACGAGAACAACATCACCGAACTGGCGGAGCAGCGCTGGGCCACCGCCCGGCCCCCGCGCCTGGCCGAGATCATGACCGCTCTGGTGCGGTACCTGCATGACTTCGCTCGTGAAGTACGGCTCACCGAGGACGAGTTGAAGGAGGCGATGGACTGGCTGGCGGCTGCCGGGCATGTCTGTGACGACAAGCGCCAGGAATTCGTTCTCGCCTCCGATGTCCTGGGGCTGAGCATGCTCGTCGTCCAGATGGACAACCGGCTTCGGGACGGTGCCACCCCGGCGAACCTCGAGGGCCCCTTCCATATCGACGGTTCGCCCACCGTTTCCTATGGCCACGACATGTCCGACGGCATTCCCGGCCGGCCGCTGTTCATCACCGGCACCGTCACCGACATCGACGGCAAGCCGGTTCCCCGCGCGGTTCTGGACGTGTGGCACGCCGATGCCGACGGGAAGTACGAGGCACAGGTCGCGGAGGCGGACGAGGCGCGGTTGCGGGCGAGGTACCGGAGCCGCGAGGACGGTACGTACTGCATCCGCACCATCGTTCCGCGTGCGTACTCCGTCCCCGTGGACGGGCCTGTCGGCGAGCTTGTCGGCAGGACTGCCATCAGCCCCTACCGCGCGACCCACGTTCACCTGCTCATCGACGAGCCGGGCTACGAGAAGCTGATCACCCAGCTCTACCAGGAAGGCTCGGAATTCCTGGAATCCGACGTGGTCTTCAGCGTCAAGGACGAGCTGATCACCCCGTTCGTCCGGCATGAGGCCGGTCCCACGCCGGACGGTGGCAGGATTGACGAGCCCTACTGGCAGGCGACGTACGACATTGTGCTGCAGCCCCGGTGATCGGTCACTTGTGACCAGAGCCGGTCGCTGCCGCCTTCCACCACGCGTCGCCCGATCCTCCGGAACCAGGCGTGTTCGCTGCCGTCCTCGTCGCGCCAGGACCACATGCGGGTGGTGGCCAGGCGGAGCGGGCTGAGTTCGGTGAAACCGATCGCGCCGTGCAACTGGTGGGCGATGCGGGCGATCTCGGCGACCGAGGCGGAAGCCTGCGCGGCGGCGATCCAGGCGGCGAACTCGGCGGTGCCGGGATCGGCCAGGGCGGCGCCCGCCGCGTCGACGGCCGCCGCGACCAGGGCCGCCTCCTCGATCAGCCTGGCCTCCTCCTGCTTGACCGCCTGGAAGTGGCTCAGGGGACGGCCGAATTGCACGCGGGATGTCGTATGGGCGACCGTCAGCTCCACGCAGCGGCGCGCCGCGCCGGCGATCAGGGCGGCCCGTGCCAGGCCGGAGCGCCACTCCGCCTCCCGGAGCAGTGCGGCCGGGACCCTGCGGACCCGCTCGGCGGGGACGGCGACGTCGACGAGGACGAGTTCGTCCCGGGGCTCGCCCGCCAGGTTCGTGCCCTCGACGCGCAGGAAATCGGTGGTCTCGAGGAGCAGGAGCATCGGTCCGCCGGACGGGCCCTCGGTCAGGACGACCACGGCGTCGGCGGCCCCGGCCCACGGCACCCGGCTCAGAGTCCCGCTGACGCGCAGGGCGTCATCGGTGCCGCGCGCACCCGGGGGGCCGACCCTGTTGCCCGTGTCTATGTGCGCGAACCGTACGTCGAGCGGGCCGGACGCCACCGTGAGCAGCCCGTCCGGGACGGTGAGCCCGGCCGCGGCCAGCAGTGGGCGAGCGACGAGCAGCGTCTCGGCGAGCGGAGCCGCGGTGCCGTGATAGCCGGCCTCGCCTGCTAGGGCCACCAGGGTGGCCGGGGCGGTGTCGAGCGGCGGCAGGGTGCAGGGGAATTCGGTGTTCACGAGGACAGCTCCAGGCCACGAGTGATGATTCCGCGAAGGATTTCGTTGGTGCCGCCGCGCAGCGTGTACCCCGGCGAGTGCAGGATCGCGGTGGCGAGCAATTCGGGGAAGGTGCCGCGAGTGGCGTCGAAACGGGCGGCGACGGGCAGGATCTCCCGGACTTCGCCCACGAGTTCGCCCTCGAAGCGCGTCCCCAGGTCCTTGACCAGCGCGGCCTGCACATCGGCCGGGCGGCCCGCCTCCAGGGCGGCGGCCACGCCCAGCGACAGCTGCCGGATCGAGGACAGCCGCGCGATGAGACGGCCCACGCGAGCGTGCTGCTCCGGGCTGCACGCTGTTCGCTGCAACTGCCCGACGAGGGCGGTCAGGAGCGGCAGTGTGGACAGGAAGCGCTCCGGTCCGCTGCGTTCCAGGCCCAGTTCCCCGGTGACCTGCTTCCAGCCGTCACCGGGGCGGCCGAGCAGAGCGTCGTCGGTGAGCTCGACGCCTTCCATGTGGAAGTAGTTGAAGGTGTGCTCACCGTTGAGCAGGCGGATCGGCTCGACCCGGACGCGTGGAGCGCGCAGGTCGACGATGAACTGGCTCAGCCCGGCGTGCCGGTCCTCGGACTCCTCGGTGCGGGCGAGCACGATCGCGTAGTCGTTGACGTGTGCGCCGCCCGTCCACATCTTGGTGCCGGTCAGCAGCCAGCCGTTGGCGGTCCGCTCGGCCCGGGTCCGCACCGAGGCCAGGTCGGAGCCGCTGTTCTGCTCGCTCATCCCGATCGAGAAGAAGCACTTGCCTGCCGCGATCCTCGGCAGGTAGAAGCGTCGTTGCTCTTCGGTGCCGTGGCGCAGGATGGACGGACCGGCCTGCCTGTCGGCAACCCAGTGGGCCGAGACCGGGGCACCGGCCGCCAGCAGTTCCTCGATGACGACATAGCGTTCGAGATTGCCGCGACCGCTGCCGCCGTACTCCTGCGGCAGGGCCATGCCGACCCAGCCGCGCTCGGCGAGGCGGCGGGTGAACGCGGGATCCCAGCCGGTGAACCAGGAGTCGGGCCGGCCCAGGACGGTGCCGGCGGCGCGCTCCGCGTCGAGGAAGTCGCGCACCTCCTGCCGCAACGCCCGTGTCTCGGGCGGCAGTTGCACAGCCCCGGTGCTCAGGGTGGAGAGGGTCATTCCGGTACTCCTCGCAGGTAGTGGCGCTCAGGCGCCGGTGAAGTGCGGGTGGCGGTGCTCGCGGCGGGCCCGGACGCCCTCGCGGAAGTCGTCCGTGGTGGTCGTCACCGGCTGGGCGAGCGCCTCCCAGGTCAGCGCCTGCTCGACGGTGAGCGGGCCCTGGGCCAGGGCGCTCTTGGTCAGCCGGACCGCCAGCGGGGCCGCGGCGGCTGTCTCGTCGGCTACGTCGAGCGCGGTACGGAGCACTTCGTCCGCGGGCACGGCCTCGTGCACCATGCCCATGGCGGCGGCTTGTGTGCCGCTGACCAGCCGCCCGGTCAGCAGGAGTTCACGTGCGCGCGGCAGGCCGACGGCCTCGGCGAGCAGTGCGGTGGTGGCCATGCCCGGGTGCAGGCCGAGCCGGACGAACGGTGCGCCGAGCCTCGCCTCCTCGGCGGCGTAGCGCAGGTCGCAGGCCAGGGCGAGGGCCAGCCCGGCACCCACCGCATGCCCGTTGACGGCAGCGATGGTCGGGACGGGCAGGTCACGGACGGCCAGCCAGGTCCGGTAGAAGTCCGACAGACGGTCCCGGGCGTCGGAGAGGCCCTCGTTGTGCCGGTCGGCGAGGTCCCCGAGGTCGGCCCCCGAGCAGAACGCGGGGCCGGTGCCGGTGACCACGACGGCGCGCAGGCCGGGAGCCTCGCGCAGGGACCGCATGGTGTGCTGCCACTGCTCGGTCAGGCGCCTGGTCATCGGATTGCGCTTGCCGGGGTTGTCGAAGGTGAGCACGGTGACGCCGTTCGGCCGGTGCTCGACGCGCAGCGGGTCCTGTTCGCTCATGAGGTCCTCGATTCCGGGGTGTTGGGGCTCACGTATGGGGGGTTCACGTATCGGGGGTTCACGTGGACGGGCGGTAGTCGATCTCGGCGAACACTTCCTCGGTGTGCTCGCCGATCCGCGGGCAGTGCCGGTGCAGGCCGGCCGGGGTGGCCCAGAAGCGCACGGGCTGGCCGATGAGGTGGTAGCTGCCCTCGGTGGGGTGCTCGGCCGTCCGCAACAGGCCGCCTTCGGCGGCGTAGTCGCCGGCGGCGGCCTCCTCGAGGCTCAGCACCGGCGCCGCGGGGATGCTGGCCGCGTCGCAGAACTCCTGCCACTCGGCGTTCGTGTGCTTGGAAGTGAACTCGCCTGCCAGTACGTAGAGTTCGTCGGCGTTGCGGGCACGGTCGACGAGCGAGCCGAAGCGCGGATCGTCGGCCAGCTCCGGGTGGCCGACGAACGCGAAGAAATCACGCCAGTTACGGTCGCTGTAGGGCAGGATGCACATCCAGCCGTCCGCCGTGCGCGAGGCCTTGCGATGGGAACTGAGCGCCCGCGAGTAACCCATCGGGCCCTCCGGCGGGTCGAAGGTCGCCGCCGCCAGATGCTCGACCAGATTGAAGGCCAGCATCGTGTCGGCCATCGGGACCTCGACATGCTGCCCCTGGCCGGTGCGGTCACGGTGATGGAGCGCGGCGAGCACCGACTGCACGATCACCAGGCCGCATATCTTGTCCGCCAGCACGGTGGGGACGAAGTGCGGGACACCGCTGACCTGTTCGTTCAGCCACACCAGGCCGGAGGCCGCCTGCACGATGTCGTCGTAGGCGGCGCGCCCGCCGAGCCCGGAGTCGCTGCGGAAGCCCTGGGCGTTCAGGTAGACCAGGCCGGAGTTGACGGCCGCCACGTCCTCGTAGCCCAGGCCGAGCCGTTCGAGGGCCTGCGGACGGACGTTGGTGATGAACACGTCCGCAGTCTCGATCAGGGCGAGCAGCGCGTCGCGACCGCCCGGAGCCTTCAGATCGATCGCGACGCTGCGCTTGTTGCGGTTGAGGTTGAGCGTCAGCGCGCCCATCCCGGGGCTGCGCGTCGGCGTGTACTGGCGGGTCATGTCGCCCGCCGGCGGCTCGACCTTGATCACGTCCGCCCCGAGGTCCCCGAGCTGCTGTGCCGCGTAAGGGGCCATGATCACGCTGGCCAGTTCGACCACCCGCACGCCGTTCAACGGCCCTGTGCCGCCGGTCTCTTGCTGTACTGCCGTCATCGCACGCCTCCGATCGTCCTTGCGTTGACAGACAGTCAATCCCCGGCCAGTTCATACCGTCCAATACTTCTTTCCGCTCTCCCTCATAGGCTTCGCCATATGGAACTGACCCAGCGCATCCTCGAACAGTTCGTCGTGCTGGCCGAAGAACAGCACTTCGGCCGCGCCGCGGAACGGCTCTCCATGAGGCAGCCGCCGCTCAGCCAGGCGATCCAACGGCTCGAACGCGGCCTCGGAGTCGTCCTGTTCGAGCGCACCCCGCGCGGCGCACGGCTCACCCCGGCAGGCCGCGCGTTCACCGAGGACGCCCGGCGGCTGCTCGAAGCACAGGCCGCCGCCATCGACCGGGCCCGGCGCATCGCGAGCGGTCTCGAGGGCGAGCTCCGGCTCGGGTTCGTCAGCAGCCTCGGCTACGACTTCCTGCCACGCCTGCTGCGCCATACCCACGCGGAACTGCCCGGCCTGCGGCTGCATCTGAACCAGCACCCTTCCGGGGAGCTGATCGACATGCTCCGTTCCGGGACGCTCGACCTCGCACTGGTCCGTCTCCCGGTCACCGGCACGGAACGCATGACCGTCCGGCGCATCGGCGTGGAACGCCTGGTCGTGGTCCTCCCCGAACACCACGCGCTCGCCGCCGAGCCGTCCCTCGGCCTGCGTGAGCTCGCCGGGCAGGAGTTCGCGCTCCCCGAGCCCGGCACCCTGCGCGGCCTCTCCGAACAGGTCGCGCTGGTCTGCGCCCAGGCCGGATTCGCGCCCCGATCACTTGGCCGGGCGGCCGACTTGCCGGGTCTGCTCAGCTATGTCGCCGCCGGCCTCTGCCTGACGCTCGCCCCCGAGCAGGTGCGCTCACTGGGGATTCCCGGTGTCGTCTTCCGCCCTCTGCGCGATGAGTCTCCCTACCTGGAGACCGCGATAGCGGCCGTTCACCGCTCGGACGGACCCGATGCCGCCGTACAGCAGGTTCTGAGGACGTGCGAGAGGATCGCGGACGTGCCGTAAGGGAGTTCGCCGGAGGTCAGCCGCCGGCTCTGAGGGCGTCCAGGTGCTGTCGCAGTACCTGCCGGAGCAGCTCGGGCGGATAGCGGTCCGGCAGCAGCGTCGCCTGGAGATTGAGTCCGTCGAGGAGGGCGGCCAGCCGCGTGCTTTCCAGTTCGACGTCCATGCTGTCCGGCAGCCCGCCTGCGCACTGGGCTTCGTGCAGCACGCGCGTCATCAGGGTGTGCAGGCCGGCTTGCATTTCGGCGGCGCAGGGCCGCAGTTCGGGGCGGGTCTGCGCCGCGGCGGCGAAGGCGAGCCAGAGCGCGGATTCCTGGCGGCGGGCCTCGTCCAGGGGGAGGAACTCGGCCAGGAGCTCTTCCGCTCCGGCCCGGCGGTCGATGCCGCCGTCGGGAGCCAGGAGCCGCTCGGCGTGGGCGCGGATCCGGTCGCCGATGCGCCGGCTCAGCTCCCTCATCGTGAAGGTCATCAACTCGTCGGTGTCGGCGAAGTAGTGACGGACCGAGCCGATGGCGAGTCCGGCTTCGTCGGCGACATTGCGCAGCGACGCATGCTCCAGCCCCTGCCGGGCGGCGACGGACAGGACGGCCTGTGCCACCGCCCTGCGGCGGGCCACGGGATCAACGATCTTTGGCACCTTGTCTTTATAGCACGGTCGAGCTAGCGTGTTTTAGCGCAAGCGTGCTACAAAGAATGGGCGGTATCCACATGAATCCCTGGCTGCTCGCCGCGATCATCGCGGCGGTCGTGATCGTGGTCGTGATCAAACGGATGGCCGGTGAACCGGTCAACACGAAGGAACTCTTCATCACCCCGGCGATCCTGATCGGGATCGGCGTCCTGTCCCTCGTCAAGAAGACGGATCTGACCGGCACCGACCTCGCCTGGGTCATCGTGAGCACCGTCTTCAGCGCGGCACTCGGCGCGCTCCGCGGCGCCACCGTTCAACTCGTCGACAGGGGAGGTGTTCTGTGGCAGCGATACTCCGGCCGCACCTTCCTCACCCTGATCGGCACCCTGGTGGCCACGGTCGGCTTCAATGTCCTGGCGGTGGCGATGGGCATGCACGAGAGTGCACGCCCCCTCCAGCTCTCCATCGGCGCGAGCTTCCTCGGTGAGTCCCTCATGGTCGGCCGGCGCGGCCTGACTTCGGGGATCCCCTTCGCCCCGGCACGTACTCGCTGATCAGGCTGTGCTGGATCAGGATTTGACCGCGGCCTTGTCCAGTTCCCAGCCGAGGAAGGCGTACAGCACGATCAGGGCACCCCCGCCGGTGATCGCCCAGTCGGCGAGGTTCATCACGCTGAAGCCGCGGACGGAGATGAAGTCGACCACCGCACCCCGCAGGTTGCCGGGCGAGCGGAACAGACGGTCCGTCAGATTGCCGAGCGAGCCGCCCAGCAGCAGGCCCAGGGCGATCGCCCACGGGACGCTGTAGAGCTTGCGCGCCAGACGGACGATCGCCAGGGAGACGGCCACGGCGATGACCGTGAACACGATGGTCATCGCCCCGCCCATGCCGAACGCCGCGCCGGGGTTGCGCATCACCCGCAGCTCCAGCCAGTTGCCGATCACCTCGACGGGGGCGCGATGCTCCAGCTCCGAGACCACGGCCAGCTTGCTGCACAGGTCGACCGCGTAGGCGGTGACTGCCACTGCCAGAAGCAGAAGGATCCGCCGCCGTTCGCCGTGTCCGCCCTCGGCCCGCCCCGTATCCGTCACGCTCGGTCCCCTCGAAGTCCGTTGATCTCCCTTCACCCTACGGAACGAGCCAGGAGGCGAAGTACGCGGCGGTCGGGGTGCCGAGGCCGGTGACGTCGTCGTAGCCGGGGGTCGCGGACAGGGACTGGTCGAGGCCGAAGGTCGCCAGGTAGGGCCGGGTGGGGCTGCCGGGGGCCGGGACCTGGGCCGTGGTGGGCCCGGCGGAAGTGAGACGGACGCCCGGACCGAGCGGGTGGTCGGTGACGTCGTGGTAGGCCCCGGTGGCGTGGCGGGCGTAGAGGGCTGGATTGGCGAAGCCGATGGGGTCGCCTCCGGCGGCCTGCTCCGCGTCGGCCTGCATGCCGGCGATCTCCGGCCCGGAGGAACTGTTCCCGCCGAACGCGAACTCGTGGTACCCGGTGGGCATTCCGGGCCCCTGGCCGGGCGGAATCGTCAGACCGACGCGTATGCCCGTACTGGCGTCGGCATCGGCGGCGATGTCGGGCACCACGCGCATGGGGGCCGCGGAGCCGTGCGCATGGCTCAGGGAGTGCGGCACGACGCCTTCCTGGTACGCGGGTTGGCGCAGGACGTCGCTGGGGCCGCCGCCCGATCCGCCGACGAACGCACCCGGCAGGTGCGACCAGCTCTTGCGGTCGGGGGCGAGGGGCGCCTGGTGGTTGCCCCAGCCCGTCTCCCACTCGTACCGGCCGTCCGGCCCGATGGCCAGGCTCGTACCGCCCACTCCGGTCACCCAGGGATCGCTGCTGGGGTAACTGACGGCCGGTTCGGTCGGGATGCCGGGCCCGCAGGTGCCGTCCAGCAGACAGCCCGAGCCGTCGCCGTGGTCGGCGGCACCGGCGTAGAAGCCGATGCCTTCGACGGCGCCCTGCTGGAAGACCTGCTCGAAGACCGCGATCAGACCGGGGGACGGGCCGGGGTCGTAGTGCCGGATGGTCCAGGTGCTGACCACACTGGCCAGGTGCCGGTCGGTGACCGTGGTGAGCGCGTCCAGCTGCGGCAGCGCCTGCAGGTCGTCGTCGCAGGGGGCGCCGAGGTAGAGGACGCGGGCATCGGGGGCCATGGCGCGGACGGCCTCGACACGGGAGATCTCCTCGGAGAAGAACGGGCCGTTGGCGTCACAGGAGGCATCCAGGCCGGACGGGATGGATTCGGTGAACTGGCCGGGCCGGAGCGGCTGCCCGTGCCGTCGGCCGAAGGCGGCCACGTCCTGCGCGGCGGTCTTCATCCGCCCTTCGTCGACCACGGCCACGGTCACGCCCTTGCCGGTCAGCCGTGCGGGGATGCCGTAGGCGCTGCGCAACTGCCGCGGGGTGTAGCCGCAGACGTCGTACGGGGCGTGGTGGCCGTAGGCGGGAGGAAGGGAGGTGGCCAGGCGCTGGCCGTAGAAGTCGGAACAGGCGGGGGGAGCGGAGGCGGCCTTCGGGGCGGTGACCGGAGCCTTCACGGGTGCGCGGGCCGGGAGCCCGATCTCGGTGGGGACGACCGCCAGTACTGCTTCGGCGGACGGCCTCGGAGCGCTGAGCAGGACCCCCGGCGGAGGCGCCTGCTGCGTGAACCGGCCGGCGAGCCGGTAGCGGTGCCAGGTGGCTCCGAAAGCGTGCCGGGCCTGGGCGGCGGTGCCGTGTACTTCGAGGTAGTGCGGGGTGGCTGTGGTCACCCGCAGTCCGGCGGCGGTCAACCACGAGCGTACGTCGGCCAGTTGGGCGGTGGACGGCCCGAAGCGCTTCTGGACCTGAGCAGGAGCCAGGTAGTGGTGGAACAAGCGGTTGTGCGGTGTCGAGACCGCCGTGGCGTAGCGGGCCAGCCCGTGCGGGTCCCGGCCGGAGAGATAGACGCGGGCGGCGGCGGGCGCACCCGGCGGTGCGGGGCCGAGGTCCTCGGACTCGGTGCCGCCGCTGACCGACTTGGGCAGGGTCCAGGCGGGTACGTACGGCGGCAGCGCTTGCGGCGGGGTGCGCACGGCGGCCGGAGCGACCACCGAGGCCAACAGGGTCGAGGCGACGGCCAGTACGCGGATCATCCGTAACATGCCTTCAAAGGTGCCGAAGGCAGGGCGCGATGCCGTCGGACCGGAGTATCGAGTTGACCGTCATACCGTGGTGCCACACGATCGGATCCCATGACCGACGACACGTTCCTCGACCACGTCGCCGACCGGCTCGCCGCGCTGCCCGCCGTGCGGGCCGTCACCCTCGGCGGCTCGCGGGCCCAGGGCACCCACACCCCGGACAGCGACTGGGACCTGGCCGTGTACTACCGGGGCGGCTTCGACCCGGCGGACCTGCGGGCCGTCGGCTGGGACGGCGAGGTCTCCGAAGTCGGCGCCTGGGGCGGGGGCGTCTTCAACGGGGGAGCGTGGCTCACGGTCGACGGCCGGCACGTCGACGTCCACTACCGCGATCTCGACGCCGTCGAGCACGAGCTGGCCGAGGCCCGGCAGGGGCGCTTCCGGTGGGAGCCGCTGATGTTCCACCTCGCGGGTATTCCCAGTTACCTGGTGGTCGCCGAACTCGCCGTCAACCGGGTGCTGCGCGGCACGCTCCCGTGCCCGGAGTATCCGGAGGCGCTGCGGCGCGAGGCCCGGCAGATGTGGCGGGGCCGGGCGGGGCTGACGCTCCAGTACGCCAGGGGCGCGTACGTCCGGCGGGGTCAGGTCACCGAAGTCGCGGGCGCGTTGGCCACTGCCGCCATGGAGACGGCGCATGCGGTGCTGGCGGCGCGCGGTGAGTGGGTCACCAACGAGAAGCGGCTGCTGCGGAGCGCGGGGCTGCGCGGCATCGACGCGATCACGGCCGGACTGCGGCCGGAGCCCGAAGCCCTCGAGCGGGCCCTCGCCGAGGCGGAGAAGCTGTTCGCGGCCGCCGTCTGAGCTGCAGTCCGTCAGGGCGTCCCTCAACTTCGGCGTCTACGGCGCCGACGGTGCGCAGGCGGCCTACGCACGCGTCGTCACCGATCTGGCGACCTTCGCCTGGCTCTGCGACGTGTACGTCGCTCCTGCGCACCGGGGCAAGGGACTTGGCACCTGGCCGGCCTCCGCGGTCCGTGACCATCTGGCCCCGTACAAGCTCAAGCGGGTGCTGCTGTCCACTCTCGATGCCCATGAGGTCTATGCGAAGGCGGGCTTCGTTCCCTTCCCCGACCCCGAGAAGCTCATGGTTCTCAAGGGCTGATGCTGTCGGATCAGTTCGCGAGGTGGAAGCCGGCGCCGACGCCGCCGTTGGTGTTCATCTCGTCGATGATGCTGAGGATCGGCGAACTGTGCTGGACGCCCCAGGCGTTGCCGACCAGCGTCTGACCGCTGACCACGGGGGAGCCGGAGTCGCCGCCGTCGGTCCAGACGAGGTGGGTGAACCAGATGTCGTGGGTGCCCAGCTTGATGCCGCAGGTGAGGCCGGTCCGGTGGCCCTGCTTGCACATGCGGGTGCCGTTGGGGGGCGGGGCGCCGATCGAGTTGATGGTCACCCCGCCCACGGTGTTGGTGGGGGCGACTCTCGACTCGTCCAGCTTGATGACCGCGAAGTCCAGGCCCTCGGGTCCGCCGCCGAGCAGGTTGTTGGGCGTGCTGACGTACGTCACCGTGCCGATGACGCCCGTCTGCACATCGGGGCGGGTGGCGTTGACGGGGGCCGGGGAGAACGCGGTCCCCGCGGGGGAGGCGTCCCGGTAGACCTTCTCGCCGACCAGCTTGTTGCCCTTCTCGTCGATGAAGCAGTGGGCATTGGTCAGGCCGACCAGGTTGCCGGCGTTGTCGCGGCCGACGGCGGTGAGCGTGCAGATGTGGAGGTACTGGGGGTTCTCCGGGGTCCCGGTGATCCGGAAGACGATCCCGGTGCCGCCTCCGACGGGCGTGAGCGTCGTCTGGGCGTTCGCGGCAGGGGCCGCGGTGAGGGACATCCCTGCCGCGAGAACGGCGAGACCGAGGGCACGTAACGCGCGAAGCATGCGATCACTTCCTGTCAGAGGACCGGCACTTACGCCACATAGAAGAACACGAGCCTATTCCCGCCACCAGGTGATCTGTGTCACTGGCGCCCTTCGGCCGGAGTCGTATCGGGAACGTGGCATACCAGTTGGCGAACGCCTCTCGCGCGCGGCCGTCGGCGATGCCAGGCTGACGCCGTGTCAGTCAGCTACCGGGAGATCGCAGTACGCACGCTCGAGGCCGTGGACCCCGAGGCCGGCTGGGTGGTGAAGAACGGCGAGTTCTGGTGCATGGTCACCCCGCCGTGCCATGTGCGGCGGACACAGGGCTGGAAGCTGCACGTGTCGGCGACACCCGCCTCCTCCGCGCTCGTACTGGAACGGGCGGCACGGGTGCTGGTGGTGCACCGGTGCGCATTCAAGTTCGCCGTCTCGCCGCGGTTCGTCACCGAGCTCAGCTCCATGCGGGCAAACCGGGCGCAGTCGGGTAAATTCCTCACGGTGTATCCGTCGGATGACGATCAACTGCGTGCCATAGCCGAGGAGTTGCACCGCGTCACGCTCGGGCTCGCGGGTCCTGCGATCCTGTCGGACCGCCGGTACCGGCCCGGCAGCCTGGTCCACTACCGCTACGGCGGTTTCTCCCGGCCGCGGGAGCTCAACGACGAGGGCTTCTACGAAGGGCGGCTCGAGGCCCCCGACGGCAGCCTGGTCCCCGACGAGCGCAACCCCTGGTTCTCCCCGCCCTCTTGGGCCGAGCCGCCGTTCGCCGGCCCGGAGCCCGTCCGGCCCGGGCGCCGACGGGGCGATCCGGTACTGCTCGCGGACCGCTATACGGTCCGGGAGGCGATCCGCCACTCCAACCGCGGCGGCGTCTACCGCGCCCACGACCGGCACACCGGCGAGGACGTGCTGCTCAAGGAGGCCCGGCCGCACGTCGGTTCGGGAACCGACGGCAAGGACGCCCGCGACCGGCTGCGCCACGAGGCCCGCATGCTGGAGCATCTCGCGCCGTACGGTGTTACCCCGGCCGTCCGTGAGGTCTTCACATCCGGCGGGCACGTCTTCCTCGCCGAGGACCTGATCGACGGCACGAGCCTCCAGCAGTGGGCGGCGGACCGAGCGGACCGCATGCCGGTTCCGCTGGTGAGACGGCTCGCACGCCAACTCGCCGGCATCATCGGCACGGTGCACGCCGCCGGGCTCGTCCTGCGCGACTTCAAACCGGGCAACATCGTGATGACGCCCGACGGCACACCCGTGCTCGTCGACCTCGAGTGCGCGCTCGCCCCCGGCACCACGGCGCAGGTCATGGGCACACCCGGGTTCACCGCACCCGAGTACCTCGAAGGAGCCGACCGTGACGCTCCGGCCCCGGGACCCGAGGCCGACTGCTACAGCCTCGGCGCCACACTGCTGTTCGTCGCCACCGGCATCAATCCCGTACTCGCCGCCGACACCCCGCCCGCCCGCACCGCCGGGGAACGGCTCGCGGCGATCGTCGACGCCGCGGGACCGTCCCATCCCGCGCTGCGCGCCCTCGCCCCGCTCGTCTCCGGCCTCCTGGCGGACGCGGAAGCCCGCTGGCCGCTGGCGAAAGCGGTGTCCTTCCTGGAATCGGAGTCCCCGCACCTGGAGTCGGAGTCCCCGCAACCCGCGTCCGCCGGGAGGCACTTGCCGCGTCATGACCTCGACGCGCTCGTGTCCGACGGCCTGGCCCACCTCGCGGCCACCGCCGAGCCACAGGGCGAATACCTGTGGCCCCGGCCACGGGCGCTCCCGTACCCGGACCCCTGCAACGTCCAGCTGGGCGCGGCCGGGGTGCTGGCCGTGCTCGACCGGGCCGTCCGCTGCGGAAGGGACGGCACCGAGCCGCTGCTGCGGACTGCCGCCCGGTGGCTGGACGAGCGGCTGACCCTGCCGGGCCGGATCCTTCCCGGCCTGTACTTCGGCCGTTCCGGCGCGGCATGGGCCCTGCACGGCGCGGCACGCACGCTCGGCGACCGTGCCCTCGAGGACCGGGCCCGCACGTATGCCCTGCGCATCCCGCTCGACTGGCACAATCCCGACATCTGCCATGGCCTCGCCGGGGCAGGACTTGCCCAGCTCCACTTCTGGCACGCGACCGGCGACCAGCGGTTCGCGGAGCGGGCGGCGGAGTGCGCGGACCGGCTGGTGCGCCTGACCGCCGGGGCGAAGGCCGGCGTGCACTGGCCCGTGGACCCCGCCCACCGCTCCGAGCTCGCGGGATCCGCGCTGTACGGCTTCGGGCACGGCGTCGCCGGGAACGCCGCCTTCCTCCTCGCCGCGGGCCGTGACCTGGACCGCCCGGAGCTGACCGGCATCGCGGTCGGAGGCGGGCACGCCCTGTGCGCGGTCGCCGAGCGGCGGGGCCGTGGTGCGCACTGGCCCAAGGGGCCGGGCCGCACCGAGCGCACCGGCCTGGACTTCTGGTGCAACGGCACCTCGGGTGTCGGCACCTTCCTGGTCCGGCTGTGGCAGACGACGGGGGACGCACGGTTCCGCGAGTACGCCGAACGGGCCGGGCACACGGTTCACGCGAACCGCTGGCGGCTCGGCCCCAGCGCCTGCCACGGCGTCACCGGCAGCGGCGAGCTTCTGCTCGACCTGGCCGCGGCGACCGGTGACGAGCGGTACCGCGCATGGGCGTCCGACGTCGCGACCTGCCTGTCGGTACGGGCAGCCCGGCGGGACGGCCGGTTCGTGATCCCTGACGACACCCTGCGCGACACCTGTGCGAGCTACAACGTCGGCTTCGCCGGGGCGCTGGACTTCCTCCTGCGCCTTCAACACGGCGGCAGCCGATCCTGGTTGGTCGATCCCTGCTGAAGGAGGAACACGACATGGACACCGAGGTCCTGGAACTGCAGGAGCTTCCCCAGACGGACGCGGACCTGCTGGAACCGGCGATGTGCTGCGACACCGGAGCCACCACCGACATCTGTTCGGACAACTGCCCCACGGCGAACTGCCTGGCGTAGTGGTCCGGGGTCCGTCGGTCACCCTGCGCGGACGCACCCGGCGGGGCGTCCGCACACCACTCGCCTGTTCGGCCCTCCGTGCGTGCGCCCCCGGGCGGTTCGGTGCCTGATGGAATCATGTCGGCGCAACGGTTCCTGCGGGTCATCGACCAGCCCGGGGCGGGCCTCGGCCTGATCACCGAGGTTCATGTCCGGGGAGGTGACGTGGTGGCCCGGATCCACGGGCACGTGTACCGAAGCCGCCCCACCCGTATGTCCGTCCAGGTCGGCGTCGGCCGGCACATCGACCACCTGCAGGACCTGGCCTACCTCAACCACTCGTGCGACCCGAACGTCCACGTGGACGTCGAGGCGCTCTCGGTCGTCGCCCTCCGGGACCTGGCGGCCGGAGAACCGCTGACCTTCTTCTATCCGTCCACCGAGTGGGAGATGGAATCCCCCTTCACCTGCGCCTGTGCCGGTGAAGGGTGCCTGCGCCGCATCGAGGGTGCCCGCACGGTGCCCACGGCCGTGCTCGCCCGGTACCGCCTCAACGCGCACATCCAGGACCTGGTCGCCGCCCGGGACGCGGCCGCGGCGCCGCCGTGAGCGGCAGCCGCAGCAGCAGACCCCGGCAGCGGCAGGGCCCGCCGCACCGGGGGCAACTCCGGCCGTTGTGCGTCCAGTAGCCGTCCAGGACGGTGACCGGCTGCCAGCCGGAAGCCGTGAGGGTGCCTTCGCTGCGGTCCGGCCCCTCGTGCAGCCAGGAGATCACGTAGGCCTCGGCACAGCGTTCGCGCAGCCACTCCGTGCAGCGGGCGGTGAGGGCGCTGCCCACGCCGTGCCCGCGCAGCGGAGCGGCCACGGCCAGCGACTCCAGCAGGCCCGTCCGCCGGCCCCCTGCGGGCGGCGGGGCGGCGGGCAGGGTGCCGGGCGGCATCGGGGCGGTGAACCGGGCGTACCCCTCGTCGTCCAGGACGCGGGCGGTCGCCGCCCCCACCACCGCGCGCGGCCGCTGTGCGGACGCGGCGAGGAACAGCAGCGTCCCGCCACGGAGCCCGGCACGCGCCCGGCCGACGGTGAGCGTGCCCCGTCCGAGAACGTCCTCGAGCAGTCCGACGGCTTCCGGCAGGACCTGACGGTCGTGCGGACCGAGTGCGGTGAGCGTCCAGCCGGTCATGTTGGTCATGTCGGTCATGGGGAGAATCTCACCGCGGGGAGCGCGTGTTCGCCTGAGGGGCACGGGAGTTCGTAACTTCTTCACCCGTTGGGGAACTGATTTCCCGTCCTGCGGGCTCGGATGCGATCATGCGGTCGCCCAAACCCGACAAGCGAGGAATCCTGGAGACCCAATGGAGCGAAGTGGGGGCAGCGCAGCCGGCCGCCGGTGGGCGGTGCTGACCGCGTCCGCGGTGGCCCTGGCCGCCGCACTCCCGGCCGCCGACGCCCATGCGGAGGCCGCGGCAGCCGGCCCCGCGGGAATCGGCGCCAAGGGCGCGTACCTGCTCGACAGCAGTGCCGACCGCCCGTTGTGGGGCAAGGCGGCCGACACCGGGATGCCGGTGGCGAGCACCACCAAGATCATGACGGCGGTGGTGGTCCTCGACAGCCGCGCCGACCTGAACAAGCCCGTCACCATCAAGCAGTCCTACCGCGACTATGTGGTGCGCCACGGCGCGAGCACGGCGGACCTGCGGGCCGGCGACAAGCTGACCGTACGGCAGCTGCTCTACGGGCTGATGCTGCCGTCGGGCTGCGACGCCGCGTACGCCCTCGCGGACTCCCTGGGCAGCGGCGGCAGCGAGGAGGCGCGGACGAAGTCGTTCATCACCAAGATGAACCGCAAGGCCGCCGAACTGCGGCTCGCCAACACGCACTTCGACTCGTTCGACGGCATCTCCTCCGGCGCGAACGTCTCCACCCCGCACGACCTCGCGAAGCTGTCCCGGCACGCCCTGGGCAACAGCACCTTCGACACGGTCGTGAAGGCGATGAGCACCCGGCAGAAGGCGCTGAACGTCAACCGGCAGTACACCTGGTACAACACCAACAAGCTGCTGGGCTCGTACGAAGGCGTGTTCGGGATCAAGACGGGGTCGACGAGGGCCGCCGGGCCGTGCCTGGTCTTCGCCGCGAAGCGCGGCGGACGGACGGTCATCGGGGTCGTCCTCAACGACCCCGCCAGCCGCTTCGAGGACTCCGCGAAGATGCTGGACTACGCCTACCGCACGCACACGAAGTTCACGCTGCGCAAGCTGCCCGCCGCGGCGCACGAGGACTGAGGGTCCCCGCGCCGGCGCGGGGACCCTCAGTCCTCCGCGCTGGCGCGGGGCGAAGGGAGCGGCTTGCGGGCCTTCCGTCCGACGTACTCGACCGGATGGCAGTAGTCCAGGCCGGCCAGCGGGCCGCCGGAGAAGAAACGGGTGATCAGGTCCACCATCTCCTCGGGCCGCTCGAGATGGACGACATGATCGGCTTCCTTGAACGTGGTGAACCGGGCGTCGGTGAACCGGGTGGCGGCCTCCCGGCTCAGCGCGGGCGGAGTCAGCGGATCGTGCTCGCCGGTCGCCACCAGGACCGGGATGCGGATCGGCGGACCGTCCGGAAGCACCGAAAGTCTCAGCAGACGCCGGGTGTTGTCGCGGTACTTGGTGAGGTCGTCCGCGCTCAGGTCGTGCAGGGCGCGGGTGAGACACCGGATGGCAGTGGGCCGGCGCGAGACCGACACCTGCGGAGAGTGGCACATCATGACCTCAAGTACGTTCTCCACGAACTCCGTTCGGTCGTCCTGCTCCGCGAGCCGCAGGAGATGCTCGAGCCGGGCGCGGACGTGATCGGTCAGATGCGCCATGGTGCCGATGAGCGCCAGCCGCTCGATCCGGCCGGGCGCGAACTGCGCCCAGCGGTAGGCCACTCCACTGCCGTAGGAGGTGCCCATGACATGGACGGTGGATGGTGCGACCTTGGTCAGCAACTGGTCGAGCGCCTCGGCGAGGAAGTCGAACCCGTAGCGCGCGGGCAGCCGGTCGGCACCGCCCCAGCCCGGCAGATCGACGGTGATCACACTCGCTTCGCGCAGGAAACCCTGCTCCAAACGGCCCCAGGAGGTCTGCTGTTGGAACGCTCCGCCGACCATGACCACGGGGGACATGCTGGCGTTCGGCTGGTGGACGATCCGACCGCTGTACGCGTAACCGTCAAGGGCGAGAGGAATGAACTCTTCCTGGAGTGCGGTACGCATTGTCACGATCTGTCTCCTTCGTGGTAGTTCGTCCTCACCAGTCCAAACGACAACCGTGACGCGGACGTTACTGTCGCTATGTCCGATGGTCGGCGGAGCGCTCCCGTCATGGGCGCAGCGAGCGGATCTCCTCCCTGATGAGCACGGGCAGGCACGCCGCCAGGTCCCGGTGGCGCTGGTCGGTCACGGCTGTCACCGTCACCTCCGTGTCGTGCAGGACCATGCTCAGGGCCAGGGGATGGCCCGGGCTGAGCGGCGGCAGGCCGACGATGCGGGCCAGCGGAGCCGTGCCGAGGACGAGCCCGTCCGTGTGCGCCGCGACGCTGGTGCACAGGAGCGAGGAGTACAGCGGCGAGTCGGCGTACCGGCCGAGCACGTCGCTCAGCAGCCCGTTGCGGTGCGGCCGGGAGGAGACCAGCTGGGCCTGGGCCCAGGCCCGCTGGTGCAGCGAGGTCCGGCGGGTGAAACGGTCCACCGCGGCGAGCCGTTGCTCCGCGTGCCGGTGCACGGGCAGCGGCACACGGACCGTGGCGTAGTGGTTCCCGAGGGCCTGGGTCTCGCCATCGGTGCGGACGTCCACGGGGACCATCGCGCATACGCCCGGCAGCAGGGGAAGACGGCCCGTGAGGCCCGTCGTCCGCAGGGCCCCGGCCGTCGCGGCGAGGAAGACGGCGTTGGCGGTCACCCGCCCCGAGGCGAGCGCGTCGCGGGCGATGTTCAGCTCCTCCTTCGGCAGCCGGCTCCAGGACACGGCTCTGCGGGAGTCCACCGGACCGTGGAACGGCAACGGGCGCGCTCTGGGCAGCGCGTCGGCGACGGCACGCGCCACGGCCATCCGCGGTGACACGGCCTGCGCGGGAATTCTCCGGCGCGGCACGGAGGTTCGCGCCGACTGCCCGTCGTGCCCGTCGAACAGCGCGCACAGCAGCGTGACGAGCGACTTCCCGTCGAGCAGCGCGTGGTGGGCGCGGAGCAGGAGGGCGAAGCCGTCCGCGGACGGCAGCAGATGTAGCTGCCACGGAGGTTTCTCGGGGCCCAGCGGCTGGGCGAGGAGCTGCGCGGTGAGCGCCTCGAGGGCGGCGGGCCCGTACTCCGGCGCCGTGACCACGTGATGGGCGGGGTCGAACTCCGGGCCCGCCACCCACTGCGGCCAGGACTCGGGCGACGTGGCGAGCGCGGGTGCGAAGCACAGCCGCCCGTACGACCGCCAGCGGTCGGCGACCAGCGCGCGCAGCGCGGACAGGGCGGGCGGGGGACCGGTGAACCAGGCCAGCAGGCCCGCGGTCATGCAGACCGCGCCGCTGCTCTGGTGCCGGTGCAGCCAGGCGTCCAGCGGTGGCATGTCGGACACGGTGCTCCGCTCGGTGCCGGGAACACCGGGAACGTACGGAGCGGTGCGCAATGTCATGGGTGAAGTCACGTGCTGTCCCTGTCTAGTGGCGCTACGGCCTGTTGGTTTTCGACATCGAGGGGTGTGCGGCCGCCCGGTCGACGGCCCGGGCCACCACGCCCGCCCCGTCCTCCCGCGCCAGCCGCGCGGCCATGTGGGCCGCGCGCCGGGCGAAGCGCGGATCCTTGGTCGCCCGCGTCAGGGCCTCGGCCAGCCGCCCCGCGGTCAGCGCGGCATGCGGCAGGACGCACGGGCTCACGCCCAGCCGCACCAGGCGGGCCGCCCACCAGGGCTGGTCGGTGAGGACGGGCACGGGGACGGCGGGGACCCCGGCCCGCAGGCCCGCCGCCGTGGTTCCGGCCCCGGCGTGGTGCACGACCGCGGCCGTGCGGGGCAGCAGCCAGCCGTGCGGGAGCGGGCCGACGGTGATCACGTCGTCGCTCACCACCGACAGCCCCGCCCAGCCCGACTGGACGATGCCGCGCAGCCCGGCCCGGCGCAGCGCCCGCGAGGTGATGTCGCCGAGCCGGTCCGTGTCGCCGGGCATCATGCTGCCGAAGCCGACGAACACCGGGGGCGGGCCCGCGGCGAGGAAGTCGGCGACCAGGTCGGGGGGTTGCCAGTGCGGGCACTCGTGCGGCCACCAGTACCCGGCGACGCCCAGCCCCGGCCGCCAGTCCGCGGGGCGCGGGACGACGGAGGGACTGAAGCCGTGCCAGATGGGCCAGCGGCCGCGCTCCCGTTCCTCGCGCAGCGCCCGGCCGCTCCGGCGGGCGAGTCCGAGGCGGTCGTGCAGCCGCCGGTGGGCGGCGGCGTAGAGGGAGTCCATGACGGCGTTGACGGCCCGGGCCCGCAGCCGGTTGCCGGGGCCGGGCGGCCGCCAGGGCAGTACGCAGGGGGAGAAGGCCGAGGTGGGGACGTCGGGCTGGAGGAAGACGCCCATGCTGCGGATGCCGTGGTGCCGCGCGATCACCCTGCCGAGGGGCGCGGCGATCGTGGACAGCAGGATCAGATCCGCGCCGGGATCCACGGCGGTGAGCATCCCGTCGACAAGCGCCAGCGCGGCCCGTTCGGTCGCCCGCGCGAAACGGCGGAGGGAGTCGGGGGAGAGGCGCGCACCCTGGAAACGGCTGTGCGCGCCGAGCAGTTCCTCGAACGGGTCCGGTTCCAGCGGGCGGGTACGCAGGCCGCAGCAGGCGACGGTGTCCGCGAACTTCGCATGGGTGACCAGCTCCACGTCGTGGCCCTCGGCCAGGAGCCGGTGTGCGAGACCGGTGTACGGCGCGACGGAGCCCGTGGTGCCCGCCGTGATGATGTCGATGCGCATGTCCCGGCCTTCCCGTCCGCCGGGACCGGCCGACGCGTCGTAGTCGAGGTGCCTGACGCATCAACGAGAGCGCACCCGGGCCGGATACGGCACGGGTGCGGTCCGAACAACGGGACGGGTTACTTCGCGGCGGCTCCGGAGGGTACGGGCAGCGGCTTGCCCGGGCACGTGACGTCGTGCGCCGGTGCCTTGCCGTCGAGGAGATAGCGGTTGACGATGCCGTCCACACAGGCGTTGGCGTTCATGTACTGACCGTGGTCGCCGTCGCCGGTCACGGTCACCAGCCGCGAGCCCTTCAGGTCCTTGTGGCCCCGCACGGCGCCCTCGTAGTAAGTGGCCGGGTCATGGACCGAGTTGAGCATCAGGGTGGCGGGCAGGCCGGCACCGGTGACCTTCACCTTCGGCGCCGTGGGCGCCGTCCAGTTCGCGCACACCGCGGCGAACGTGAGTTCCCGGGCACCGGCGAGCGGAAGGGCCTTGCTGTCCTTGGCGCTGTGCTCGACCCAGTAGGAGGTGCTGCGGTTCCAGGCGGTGTCGGCGCAGGTCACGGAGAAGAACTCGGCGAGGAATCCGGCGTTGTAATTGCCGGACAATCCTGCGGCGTTCTGCTTCTCCTGCGGCGTCGCCGTGTCCCAGTGGCGGAAGGCGCCGAGCGCCGATGCCAGGGCCGGGAAGTACTGGGCGTTGTAGACCGCGTTGATCGCCGCGTTGTCGAACTGGTTGGGGCCGATGGTCTGCGACCCGGCGGTCACCGGGTGGTCGCGCAGCGCGCGGCGCTGCCGCTCCCAGTTGGCCTTGGCCTCGGCGGTGGTGCGGCCGTAGTGGTAAACACTGTCGTACTTGGCGAGCCAGGGCAGGAAGTCCTGTTCGAAACGGCGCTGGAAGCTCTTGGGCTGGCCCATCTCCCAGTCCTGCCAGGTGTCGTTGAAGGCGATGTTGCTGTCGAGCACGGCCCGTTCGACGCGCTTGGGGAACACGGTGGCGTAGGCGGCACCGATCCTCGTGGCGTAGGAGGGACCGTAGTACGAGATCTTCCGCTCGCCCAGCAGGGAGCGGAACAGGTCCATGTCACGGACCGTCTGCTCGGTGGTGAGGTAGGGCAGCAGGCCCCCGCTGCGCTTGTTGCAGTCCTCCGCGAACGTACGGGCGTTGGCGAGGACGCGCTTGGTCGCGGTGGCGGACCGGTCGCGGAGGTCCTGGGTGAAGAGGCTGCTCAGCTCCGTGTCGGTCTGGCATGTCGGGGTGGTGCTCCGGCCGACCCCGCGCTGGTCGAAGCTCACCACGTCGTAGACGGCGGCCACCGAGGGCGCGTACTTCACCAGGTTCGCGGGCCGCGTACGGCCCTTGCCGCCGGGGCCGCCCGCCGCCATCATCAGCACCCCGCGCCGCTTGGCGGGATCGCCGCCCGCCTTGTGCCGGGAGACGGCGATCGTCAGATCGGGGCCGGCGTCCGGGTGGTGCCAGTCGCGGGGCGGGGCCATGGCCGCGCACTCCAGGGACGCTGCGTCGTCGCAGGGCTTCCAGTCCAGCTTCTGGTGTGCGTAACGGGCCGGAACGGGCGCTTCCTGCGCATGCGCCACGGACGCGGGCAGGACCGCCGCGGCGACCGCCGAGACAAGGGCACCCGATACGACGGACGCGGTGCGCCGTGAAGTTCCGGACGTGAACATCGATCCTCCTGGGGAGAGCTGGTGACAGGAACGATCCTTCCGTCCGGCGCTCTCCCGATCGATCCCGCCAGTATCCGTTCCGAGGGTGGTACTGGTGCCACCCCCTTGTTGCCGACGTGCTTGGATAACGGCATGCAAGAATTAAATGTGACATACATCGATCACATTCTGGACATCTGGAACACGGACGGCGACACCGAGGCCGTGATCCAGGGAGAGCTTCGTCTGACCCGCACCCAGGCCCGTGACGAGCTGTTCCGCATCGGACGGGCGCTGACCGCGGAGGGACTTGCCCCCGGCGACTCCGTCGGGCTCTTCCTGGTCAACCGCCCCGAGGCGGTGCTGGTTCAGCTCGCCGTCCACCTCATCGGCTGCCGCGTCGTCTTCCTGCCCCCGGAGCCGGGACAGAGCGAACTCGCCGCGCTGGCAGGGCAGGCCGAGGCGCGGGCGATCGTCTTCGACCCGCGTCACGCCGACGCCGCCACCGCGCTGCCCGGCCTCATGGATTCCTCCCCGCGCCTGCTGTGCCTCGGCCCCGACGACCGGGCCACGGACCTCCTCGCCGCGGCGGCCGTCCAGCCCGCGCTCCGCCCGGATGCCGTCGCCGCCCCCACGGACGACGACACGGTCACCGTCCTCTACACGGGCGGCACCCTGGGATGCCCGAAACTCGCGGGGCAGGGGCGGCGCTTCTACGACCGGATGGTCGCCCTGGCCGAACCCGCCCCGGGCGCCCGCACGCTGGTCCCCACCCTGCTCACCCACGGCAGCGGCCACATCATGTCCCTCACCGCCCTCGCCGCCGGTGCCGCCGTCGTGCTGATCGGGGAGTTCGAGCCCGGCCGGGCGCTGGCCGCCCTGCGCGAGGAGCGGATCGATGCCGCCATGTTCGTCCCGCCCATGCTCTACGACATGCTCGATCACCCCGACTGCCGCCGCGAGCCCTTCCCCGCGCTGAAGTCCCTCACCGTCGGGGGCGCGGCGACGTCACCGAGCCGGCTGCGGCAGGCCCGCGAGGTGTTCGGGCGCGTGATCGGGCAGGGATACGGCCAGTCCGAGGCTCTTGGCATCACCATGCTGTACGACGACGAGCTCGACGACGACCACCCCGAGCGCTGGAGCAGCTGCGGACGGGTCGCGCCCGGCGTGGAGTTGGAGATCCGCGGCGAGGACGGCGCCGTGCTCGCCACCGGCGAGGCCGGTGAGGTGTGCGTCCGCGGCACCACCGTGATGATCGGCTACTACCGCGACCCGGAGCGCACGGCCGAGGCGTTGCGGGACGGCTGGCTGCGCACCGGCGACGTGGGGTACCAGGACGCGGACGGCTACCTCTACCTCGTCGACCGGGCGAAGGACGTCATCGTCACCGGCCCGACCAGTGACAACGTCTACTCCAGGGTGCTCGAGGACTTCCTGATGTCCCTGAAGGGCGTCTACAACGCCGCCGCCGTGGCTGTCCCCGACGACCGGTACGGCGAGGCCGTGCAGGTCTTCCTCGCCACCGGCGACGAGGAGGTCGTCGACCCGGAGGCCGTACGCGCCGCCGTGGTGGCCGAGTTGGGGGAGCTCTACGAGCCGCGGGAGATCGTGCTGCTGCCGTCGCTGCCCCTCACCCCCATAGGCAAGGTGGACAAGAAGGTGCTGCGCGCCTCGGTCACGGGCTGACACCCGCCGGGTCCGGGGCCGCGGCCCCGGACCCGGCCTCATCTGCGCGAAGATCCTTGCGAGTTCGGCGCCAGGCAACTTAGGCTTACCTAAGTTGAACATGGTTCGTGGCATGAACGGTCCCTGCCCCTCGCGCATTTGAGGAACGCCTTGACCACCTCCGACTCCCGGTCCGGCCGTGCGGCGCTGGCGGCGCTCGTCCTGACGGCCCTGTCCTACTCCCTCGTCCAGACCATGCTGGTGCCCGCCCTGGGCGTCCTGCAGCGCGACTTGAACGCCTCCGCGTCCGCCGCGTCCTGGGCGGTGCTCAGCGCCACCCTGCTCACCAGCGCGGTGGTCACCCCGCTGATCAGCCGCCTCGGCGACAGCCACGGTAAGCGGAAGGCGCTGCTCGTGACGCTGGTCGTCCACCTGGCGAGCACCGTCGGCGCGGCCTTCGCCTGGGACATCACCTCCCTGGCCGTCTTCCGGGCCGGCGAGGGCGTCAGCCTGGCGCTGGTGCCGCTCGCCCTGGGGGTGATCCGCGAGACGCTGCCGCCGGAAAAGGTCGCCTTCGGGCTGGGGTTCACCTCCGGAATGATCGCGGGCGCGGCGGGCGCCGGGCTGCTGGTCGGCGGACTCCTCGTCGACCTCGCCTCGTGGCGCTGGATGTTCGTGGCCGGCGCGGTCCTGATCGCCGCCGCCCTGGGGGCGGTGCTCCGCTGGGTGCCGCCCGGCCCGGCCGCGGTCCGCGAACCCCTGGACATCCCCGGCGCCGTCCTGCTCGGGGCCGCTCTGGTCAGTGTGCTGCTCGCCCTGACCGAGGGGCCCGACTGGGGCTGGGCCTCGGCCCCGGTGCTCGGCCTGTTCGCCGGCTGCGCCGTCCTCGCGGCCGTCTTCCTGGCGTGGGAGCGGCGTGTGCGGCACCCGCTCGTCGATCCCGGACTCCTGCTGGGCCGCGCCATCGGCACCGCGCACCTGGGCGCCTTCCTGCTGGGTGCGACGCAGTTCGTCTTCTATGTGCTGATCCCCAAGCTCGCCGAACTCCCCGCCGCGGGGCACGGGTTCGGGGCGTCGGTCACCACCGCCGGACTCGTCCTGGTACCCGGCACCCTGTGCGGCCTGCCCGCCAGCTCGCTGGCCGGGCGGATCGAGGGACGGTTCGGAGCCCGTGCGCCGCTCGCGCTCGGACTCGGCATCAGCGCTGTCGGCGGCGCGCTGGTGGCCCTGTTCCACGGGGGCCTGTGGGAGATGGCCGGCGGCTATGCCGTCATCGGCACCGGCTTCGGCTTCGCCATGACCGCACTGCCGCGGGCCGTCCATCAGGTGACCACGGCGGCCAGGAGCGCAACGGCCAACGGCATCAACACCGTTGCCCGCACCGTGGGCGGGGCGGTCGGCAGCCAGCTCGCCACCGCGATCCTCGCCTCGCGCACCGTCGGCCGCACGGCGCTGCCCGCGGCCTCCGGGTTCACCATGTCCTTCTGGACCGCCGCCGGGATCTCGGCGGTCGGCGGGATCCTGATGCTGGGCGGCTCCCGCGGGGGCGGCTCCCGCGGGGGCGGCGGCCGGGGCGCGGTCGCCGCGTCGCCCGGCGCGTCCCGTGCCGCGTCACACGCCGGCTGAACCGCGGGCGTCCAGCCCGTAGACCCGCCGGGCGTTGCCGGACCCGACCAGCGACGCGACGCGCTCGGCGTCGCCGGACGACCAGGCGCCGTCGCTCACCCAGCCGCTCAGCAGGCGGTTCAGCCCCTGGCGGAAGAGCCTCGCCCCCACCACGTACTTCTCCGGCAGGCCGTGGGCGTCGGTGGAGAACATCAGCTTCCCGAACGGGGCCAGCTCCAGCGCCTCCGCCAGCACGGCCTCGGCGCGCACACCGGTGAAGGCCAGCGCCAGCCCGACGTCGGCGTAGACGTGGGGGAAGGCGTGGGCGAGGTAGGCGGCCTGCCGGTGGTACGGGTAGCAGTGCAGCAGGATCAGCGAACAGCCCGTCGGGCGGACGGCCCGCGCGAAGTCGGTGAGCAGCACGGGGTCGGAGCGGTGCAGCCGCAGGTCGGGATCGCCGAACCCGGTGTGCAGTTGCACCGGCAGCGCGGTCTCGGCCGCCGACCACAGCAGATGGCGCAGCAGCACGGGGTCGGTGACGCGGTCGCGCGGCGACCGCTCGCTCAGCCAGCGGTCGGCCGCCGCGCGCACCTCGGCCGGGCCCGGGGGGTTGGGCGCGAAGTCCAGCCCATAGCGGTACGCGGCCACCGACTTGAAGCCGACCGCGGTGCGGGACGCCTCCCACACGGCGTCCGCGAGACTGTCGAGGAAGGCCGCGAGAGAGCCGGCCCCGTCGGCGATCCACTCGGCCAGGGTCTCCAGCCGGACGATCTCGTGGGAGGCGGCCCCGCCCAGCGCGGCCAGCTCCTGATGGCTCGTCAAATCGCCCGGGATGCCGGTGTCGACCAGGTAGTCGGTGATGCCGGTGGCGCCCAGCAGCAGCCGGGTGGCCTCGCGCGCGCCCAGCTCGCGCCGCCGGGCCAGGTACTCGGCGGGCGGGCAGTGCGGGTCGAGGCCCAGCAGCGGCGGGCACCAGCGCCGCACCGCGAAGCCCAGCTGGCTGTCGAGGACGGACGTGCCCGGCGCGGCGGGGGAGTCGGACTCCGTGAGATAGGCCGCGAAGGTCTCCGGGCCGGGGTCGGTGCGGATCACCCCGTGACAGTGCTGGTCCACCAGCGGGGGCAGGGCGGGCGCGGTCATTCAGTACCGCCGGCGGGTGGCGTCCGCGATGTCCTGCGGCGCGGCGCCCTCGTACAGCGCCGCCTCCCCGCGGCGCACGGCCGCGACAGCCTCGAACAGCGGGTCGCCCAGCGCCTCGCGGAGCAGGTCCGAGCGCTCGAAGTGGTGCAGCGCCGCCGTCAGCGAGTCGGGCAGGCGCTGCTGGCCGCCGGTGCGGGCCGGGTCGCCGGCCGCCGGCTCCGGCAGGGTCAGGCCGGCCTCGACGCCGGCGAGCCCGGCGGCGATCACGGCGCCCGTGACCAGATACGGATTGGCCGCCGGGTCAAGGCACTTGATCTCGGCGTTGGCCGCCCCGGGGGCATCCGGCGGGCCGGGGACGAAGCGGAGCGCGGCCTCGCGGTTCTCCGGGCCCCAGCAGGCGAAGACGCCCGCCCAGTGCGAGGGCTGGAGCCGCAGATAGCTGGCGGGGGAGGGGGCGCCGAGGGCGAGCAGGGCGGGCAGCTCCCGCAGCACGCCCGCGAGGAACGCCTCGCACTCCGCCGTCATCCCGCTGGGGCCGTCGCCGCCCCCGCACAGGTTCCGCCCGTCCCGCCAGAGGCTCAGGTGCAGGTGCGCGCCGTTGCCGACGGCGCCCGCCTCGACCACGGGACCGAACTCGGCGTCGAGCCCGTGCCGCACCGACACCGCACGGACCGTCTCGCGGACGAGCACGGCGAGATCGGCCGCGCCCACCGGGTCCGAGGGGGCGACCGAGACCTCGAACTGGCCCGGGGAGTACTCGGGATGGATCTGCAGGACGTCGACGCGCTGGGCGATGAGCGCGTCGAGAATCCCGCGGAGGTAGCCGGACAGCTCGACCAGCCGGGCCATGCCGTACGCCGGGCCGGTGCACGCGTACTCCGGCACCGACTCGGGCTTGCGCGGATCGCCCCCGTCACGGGTGACGACCCATTCGGTCTCGAACCCCATGCGCAGCCGCAGCCCGCGGTCCGCCGCGCGCTCGGTCATCCGGCGGGCGAACTGCCGCTGGCACGCGGCGTAGGGGCTGCCGTCCTGCTCGTACCGGTCGACCGGGGCCCAGGCCCAGCCGGGCAGCGCGGCGAGCACGGTCAGCCGGTCCAGGTCGGGGAAGAGCCGCAGGTCACCCTCGGGGCCGCCGATGTGGGGGCTGGTGACGGCGGAGTCGTCCGAAAGATAGACGTCGAAGACGGGCGACATGCCCACCCCCCACCGCGCCGTGTGCGCGAGCCGGGAGGTGGGGACGGCCTTGACGCGGGTGATGCCCGCGTTGTCCACCCAGGTGAGGGCGACGCCGTGCACACCCTGGGCGGTGAGCTGCGCGGCTTCCTGCCGGGCGGCCGACTCGGCTCGCTCCCGCTGCGGGCTGTGCATGGCTCGCTCCTTTGCCGGCGTCCGGTGAACCGCGTCTGAACCGCGTCGCTCACAAGAGTCTGGGCCGGATCTTCTCGTATTACACCTCGGCCCGGGGGAGTTTCGGCCCAGGGGGTGTCCGATGGGTCAGCACAGGCCCCACGACGCCTGGCACGGCGCCTCGCCGCGTTGTCGCATCGCCCTCCCCCATAGCCCTGGACGGGCATGGGGGTGCCCCCATCGCCCAGTACGCGGGCGATGCTCCGCCTTGCGATGCACCGCGCCAGACGCCGCGGGGCCCGCACTGACCCATCGGACACCCCCTGGCGGGCCCGGCCGCGGGGGTCAGCGCAGCGAGGTGAGCGTGTTCAGTGCCTCCCGCGTCCTGGCGGAGGACTTCGCGGTGCCGCAGTAATCGGCCTCGAGCAGCGAGGCGAACTCGCCGGTCCAGTCGCCGTTGAAGTTGGCCGCCAGCGTGTGACGGCCGTCGGCGGTGGAGGCCGCCAGGGAGACGGAACCGTGGATGCCGCCGTCGTGCGTCCAGATGGGTACGCCGCACGAGAGCTTCAGGGTGCTGATGCCCAGCCCGTACCGGCCGCCCGCGGGCCCGGTCGGCACCGTGGTGAGCAGCTCGCGCTGCTGCTGGCGGGGGAGGAGCTTGCCGCCGAGCAGGGCGCTGTAGAAGCGGTTGAGGTCACCGGTGGTCGAGATGATCTCGCCCGCCGAGCCGCCCCACGAGGGGTTGAGCTCGGTGACGTCGTAGACCTTGGCGTCCTTGGCGGGGTTCTGGAGCTTGCTGTACGCGCGCCCGTGCGGGCTCGGCATCCGGTGCGAGGTGCCGGGCAGGACGGTGGCGTGCAGGCCGAGCGGGCGGATGACGCGCCGCTGGATCTCGTCCGCGTACGAGTGGCCGGTCACCTTCCGGATGACCATCCCGGCGAGGATGTAGTTGGTGTTGGAGTACTTCCATCCCTTGCCCGGTGCGAAGTAGGGCCGGTGCTTCATGGCGATGGCGACCAGCTGGGCGGGCGTCTTGGTCTCGAAGCGGTGGCGGAAGAAGTCCGTGGTGAGCTCCTTCCCGAGCGTTTCGTCCTCGGTGTAGTTGAAGATGCCGCTGGAGTGGTTGAGCAGCTGACGGATCGTGATCCGGTCGCCGTCGTGGCCGTTGCCGTGCACCACGCCGGGCAGCCAGTGCCCGACGGTGTCGTCGAGACGGATCCTGCCCTCGGCCTCGAGCTGGAGCAGGACGACGGAGCTGAAGGCCTTGCTGATGCTCCCGATGCGGAAGCGGTCCTCGGGAAGACGCTTGCGGTGGGTGACACGGTCCGCGACCCCGGCCGAGCCGTCCCAGGTCCCGTGGCCGTCCCGGGCCTCGGCCAGAGCCCCGGGCACCCCTGCCTTCACCTGGGCCTCGAGAGCCGTTTGCGAGGCGGCGTGAGAGGACCCTCCCCGGCCCGGGTCGGCGGCGGCGGTCGACGTGAGGGCCGTGGCGGCCATCGCGGTGGCCGCCAGCACCGTGACCAGGGCTCGGCGTGCCGTGCGTACATTCCGTACGGTCATGGCGTACTGCCTTTCGCTCGCAGATGACGTTCCGATGTGTAGTCAGGACTCGGCCCGTCATCACCGCGTTGAGCGGAAATCAGCCAAGTGAGGGCGGCCACCGGATGGCGGAGCCTTCGGTTGCGGGAGCGCGGGGGTGCGCCGAGGCTGGTGCCAAGATCACAGGATCTGCTCGGGTGCGTCACCCGTGAGGAGTCAGCATGTCGGGAATCCGTGGCGTCCTCCAGCCCGGCCGCGGGCGCCATCGCAGGCGCCGGCGGACCTCGCTGAAGGCCGCCGCGGCCGCCACCGTGCTGATGGCCGGCTCGGCGTTCGCGGTGGTCTCGGTGGAGGACCGGCAGGAATGCCCGCCCCGGGCCGGGGCGGTCGCCGGGGGCGCGTGCGAGGACGGCGCCGCCCAGCAGCGGGCGGGCGCCCAGGCGCACCGGCCCGTCGGGCAACTGCCCCCCGCACCCCCGCCGGGCCCGCCCGGCGGGTGCTGCCGGCAGGCTCCCGCCCCCGTCCCCGCACCGGCACCCGCCGGGGAGGCGGAGGGCGGCTGGGACCGCGAACGATGCGGCAACACCTCCGGCCGGGTCCTCCTGACGTTCGACGACTGGCCCTACGGAGACCCGGACCGCGCCGTGCGCATCGGCGCCCAGCTGCAGTCCATGGGCGTCCGCGCGGCGTTCTTCCTCATCAACCAGTACGCCGCCGAATACCCCCAGATCGTCACGGCCCTGCGCCAGCAGGGCCACTGGGTCGGCAACCACACCTATTCGCACCGCCAGTTGACCAAACTGTCCGACCAGGAGGTCGAGGACGAGATCCACGGAGGCGTGGCCGGGAACCTGCTGCGCCCCCCGTACGGGGACGCCGGGGCCCGCGAGACGGAGATCGCCTCCAAGGAGGGCTTCCGGGTGTGCAACTGGACGATCGACACCATGGACTGGCAGACCGTCCAGGGCAGCCTCCGCAGCGCGGACGCCATCCGTGCGACCATCCGGGAGGCGACACCCGAGGAGAAGCACAACGGGGTCGTCCTCGGCCACCTGTTCAGCCACTTCGGCGACGCCCTGCCCGCGGTCGTCAACGACCTCCACGAGCAGGGCTACCAGCTGTGCCGCAACACCGGCGCCGTCGGCGACCAGGTGCCCTACCCCCTGCCGTGCTGACCGGCGGTCAGCCCGTACCGGCGGTGCGGCGGGGGCCGGGCACCACCGGCCCGTCGTCCGCGAACTGGCTGCGCTGCAGCTCGTAGAGCTCGCGGAAGATGCCCTCCGGCGGGTCGTTCATCAGCTCCTCGAACGTGCCGCTCTCGCGGAGCCGGCCGTGCTCCAGGACATGGATGACGTCCGCGTGGCGCACCGAGGCCAGGCGGTGGGTGATGAGCAGCACCGTCCGGCCGTCGTCCGCGAGCCGCCGGATCCGGTCGAAGACCTGGAGCTCGGCCCGGGCGTCCAGCGCGGAGGTCGGCTCGTCGACGATGAGGATCCGGCCCTCGCGGTACCGGGCCCGGGCGATGCCGAGCCGCTGCCACTGGCCGCCGGACAGCTGGTGGCCGCCCTGGTAGCCGCGGGCCAGCAGGGTGTCCCAGCCGTTCGGCAGTTCCTCGACCATCCCGTCGGCCCCGGCGTGCCGGGCCGCCGTCCGAAGGAGCTCGTCGCACACGGGACGGTCGCTGCGGCCGATGGCGACGTTCATCCGGCACGTGAACGGCCAGCGGTGGAAGTCCTGGCCGACCATCGCGAACCGGCTGAACAGCTCGGACCGGTCGAGGTCGTTCGCGTCGACGCCGTCCCAGCGGATCCGCCCGGCGTCGGGCCGGTAGAGCCCGGCGAGGAGCTTGACGAGCGTGGACTTGCCCGAGCCGTTCTCGCCGACCAGGGCGATCACCTTGCCGCGCGGGATACCGAACGTGATGTCCTCGAGCACGGGCCGCCTGCCCTCCGCGCCGCCGCCCGGATAGGTGAACGAGACGTTCTCCAGCCGGATTTCGGCCGGGTGCTCCGGCACCGGGAGCCCGCCGTCGGGGATGGCCCGCTCGGCCGCCTCATGGCACAGCCGCTCCAGGTCCTGGACGTAACAGGCCTCCTCGTAAAGGCTGTTGACCTGGAGCAGCAGGCCGGCCAGGCTCGCCGAGCCGCTGCGCGTGGCCAGCACGGCCGTGCCCGCGACCGACAGCTTCATCACCCCGGTGAGCAGCAGACCGCCCAGCGCGAGATACGTGGCCAGCGCCGCGGCCCCGGTCAGCGCGGAGGCGATGAGCCGGGTACGGGCCGCTTCGGCGGCCAGCCGGGTCTGCTCCGCCTCCGAACTCTCCGACATGCCGCGGAAGTGCCGCAGCAGGAAGGGCCCCACGCCGTGCACCCGTACCTCGGGCGCCGGGTCGGCCTGGATCAGCAGACTGCTGATCAGCCGCCCCGCGCGCGAGTGCTGGACCCAGCGCCGGAAGGAGGAGTAGCGGGCCCGGGCGTTGCGCAGCGCGGCCCACGAGCGCGGCACGGTCGTCAGCACGAGCAGCGGCAGCAGCACCGGGTGGAGCACCGTCAGCACACCGGCTGCCGCGGCGAAGGCGACCAGCGCCCCCATGACCGCGGTGCAGTACTTGATCATCCGGCGTGCCGCGGCGGCCCCGTACTGGGCGGAGTCCAGCAGCCGGTGGAACTCCTCGTCCTCGATCGCCGCCAGCTCGACCCGGGTCACCCGCTCCAGGTACATCTCGGTCGCGACCCGCTCGACCTTGGGCTCCAGACGGCCGGTGCCGGAGGTGGAGGCCGAGGTGGCCAGGGCCCCGACGGCACCGGCGACGGCGACGGCCAGCAGCGCGGGGAGGGCCGCGTACAGCCGGTGGCCCGTCGACCCGGCGGCGAGCACGGCGGCCAGGACGCTGTTCACGGCGGTCAGGCTCACGGCCTGGCCGACGCCCTGGGCGAGTTCGGCCACGGCCACCGTGCGCAGCGCACTCCGGTCCGCCCGCCACGCCAGCCGGACGGTGGAGGCGATCAGGCGGGGT
This sequence comes from Streptomyces sp. SX-6, assembly GCF_059089585.1. Lineage (NCBI taxonomy): Bacteria > Bacillati > Actinomycetota > Actinomycetes > Kitasatosporales > Streptomycetaceae > Streptomyces > Streptomyces sp. SX-6. The sequence goes on from NZ_JBTHHU010000014.1 coordinate 102,762, forward strand.
AGCCGGAGCGCCATCGTCCACAGGGACATCTCCAGGTAGGCGTCCTCGTGCGTGTTCCAGCCCGCGTCGTGGCGCAGCGGCCCGCCGAAGAGCAACTGCTCGGACTGCGAGGCGGTTTCCTCCTCGGACGTCGTGATGTGCCGGGTGCGTCGCAGTCTCATGCCGTACCTCCGGCGGTCCAGCCCGGCAGGGACAGCAGTGCTCCGGAAGTGAACTGCCGCAGCAGCGCGGCGGCTTCCGCGTCGCATCCGGCGGGCGGCGGGACCGGGTGCGCCCACACGAGGGTCGAGTACGACGCGGGCTCCTGGATGCGCGGTTCGCCCGTCCACCGCTGGGCGGTGAAGACGAAGCCGAACTCCGCGTGCGCGCCGGGTGTTCGCCGGTGCACCAGGTGGCAGAACTCCATGTCGTCCGGCGCCACGGTGATGCCCACCGCGCGGTCCGCGGTACGCAGCGCGGTGGTGAGGATGCTCTCCTCCGAGACGACCCCTCCGCCCGGCGGCGCCAGACGGCCCTGGCCGGGCGTGCCGTTCGTACTGGGGGAGTCCGGTGCGCGCCGCAGGAGCAGGATCCGTCCGTCGTCGCGGTGCAGCAGGACGGTGACGACGCCGGATGGGCAATCGCGGTGTTCGTGCTCGTGTGGCCGTTTTTGCCGGTGATGCACTGTGCCTCCTCGTTGACGCCGGGATCGGACGAGTGATCGGAAAACGACGCCCGTTGGGGGGCCGTCACGGCTCTGCGAGGGCGCTTTCTCGTCCACGAATTCGACAGGGCGTCAAGGGGCCCGCAGTCACCGGACGGGGAGGTCGTCACGCGGTGTGCGATTCACCCCGCCGTGGTGGATCACTCGATACGGGGCTTGCGTTGCGGCCGGAAACGATCACGCGGGCAGAAAGAAGACCGGCGCCGAGGACGGCGCCGGTCTGTCAACGCCGCGCGTTCGCGCGGCAGTCGGGAGGTTCTACACGGATACGAGGAACGTGCGCAGCCGCCCCCGGCGGGCCCGCTCCACCAAGGGCGCGGCCCGGGTGGCCAGCAGCGTCAGCGGCACCGCCAGGACGATGCCGACCAGCGCACCGGCCACCACATCATGCGGATAGTGCGCCCCGACCCAGACCCGCGAGGCGCCCATCGCGACCGCCGCCAGCACGGCCACCGCGCCCAGGCGCCGGTCGATCAGCCACAGCGCGGTCGCCGCGGAGAAGGCGATCACCGAGTGGTTGCTGGGGAAGGACCAGTCGGTCGGCGCCGGGCAGGACTCCAGGGTGAAGCTGCCGGTGAGCGACCGGCAGGGCCTGACCTCGCGCACCAGCGACTTGACCACCATGTCCACCCCGAACACGGCCACCACGACCAGCGGCACGGCCAGCGTCCGCGCCATCGCCGGGGCGTCCGCGCGCCGGGCCCGCCACCAGGCCGCCAGCATCAGCACGGCGAACAGGCCCAGACCGAACGTCGACCAGGCGGAGATGACGTCGTTGAGCAGCAGCGGCGCGTGGCGCGCCTCCTCGGTGACGTCCGTGTAGAGACTGCCGTCGATGTGCGAGCCGTCGAAAGCGAGGGCTATGCGCGTCATGTGTGTTGTCGTTCCTGTCGTCAGTACGGTCGGTCAGCGGTTCTCGTCCGCGGTGTCCTGGACGGCCGCCCGCGCCCGGCGGCGGCCGCGCAGCAGCTCCACGGCCATCGGCGACACGGACACCAGCACCACCAGGGCCACGATCGGCAGCAGGTACCGGTCCACGTTCGGCACGACGGAGCCGAGCCCGAACCCGGCCAGCACGAGGCCGGCCGTCCACACCAGGCCGCCGGCCGCCTGCCACACCGCGAACGTGCGCGGCGCGACCCCCAGCGCCCCCGCGAGCGGATTGAGCACAGTGCGCACGATCGGTACGAACCGGGCGAGCACGATCGCGCGCGCATGTCCGTACCGTCCGAGCAGTTCCTCGGCGCGCGCGGCCCCTTCGTGCAGCCGCTTGTTGCGGGACCGGGTCAGCAGCGTCCGGCCGCCGCGGCGGCCCAGTACGTAACCGCACTGCGCGCCGACGAGCGCACCCGCCACCGAGGCGAGCAGGACCTGCGTCAGATCCAGATGCGGCCCGGAGTGCGCCCCCGTGCGGCACAGCAGGCCCGCGGTGAACAGCAGCGAATCCCCGGGAAGGAAGAAACCGACCAGCAGGCCGGTCTCGGCGAACAGCACCACGGCGATGCCGAGCGCTCCGAAGGCCGAGAGCAGCGACGAAGCGTCCAGAACGTTCACGGCCAGAGCGGCGGGCGGTGCGGGCACGGGCGGGATGCCTCCCATAATCGAGGGCAGGGCGTCGTACGCAGAGAGCGACGCCCCCACCGTCTACAGCGCAGTAGACGGTCTACAGGACTGTAGACGATCCCTGGGAGGGAGCGGTTCCCGTGACCGAGTCCATACGCCGCCCGTCGGGCGAGCTCGAGGCAGCAGTGCTCTCCGCCCTCTGGGCGGCCGAGCGCCCGCTGACCCCGCCCGAGGTCCGGGACGTGCTGCCCAGCACGCTCGCCCGCACCACCATCGCGACCATCCTGACCCGGCTCCACGACAAGGGGACCGTGCGCCGCACCCGCGCCGGGCGCGCCTACGCCTACAGCCCGGTGGTCGAGGACACCGCGGCCCTCGCCGCCCACCGCATGCACAGCGAGCTCGACAAGGGGATCGACCGCCCCGGCGTGCTCGCCCGCTTCGTCTCCCGCCTCTCCTCCGACGACGAGGAGCTTCTGCGCGACCTGCTGGGCCAGGTCTCCGGACCGGGAGAGCGCCGGTGATCGTGGCCGTCTGGGCACCCCTGCTCGCACCGCTGGCCGGCGTCCCCGCCGCCCGGTGGCTGGCCGCCCTGCTGCCGCCGCGCCCCGCGGCCCTGCTCCTCGCCGTCACCGCCGGCGCCCTCGCGGCCTTCAGCAGCGCGGCCCTGGCCCTGCTGACCGTGGCCGCCCTGCTGCACCTGCCGTTCGTCGCCGCGCTCGGCCATGTCTCCGTGGCCCTCCTCCCGCACGACGCGGCCTTCGGCGCCCCGCTCGGCGCGATCGCCACGGCCGCGGCCCTCACGGCGGCGGCCGCCGCCGGGCGCACCCTGCTGCGCCGTCGCCGCCAGGTGCTGCGCGCCCACGCCGACACGGCCGGCCGGTCCGCCGCCGGGGACCTCACCGTGCTGCCGGACACGGGCGCGGACGCCTACGCGCTCCCCGGCCGCCCGGGCCGGGTCGTCGTCACCGCGGGCATGCTGCGCAGCCTCGGCGGCGAGGAGCGCGCCGCCCTGCTCGCCCACGAGCGCGCCCACCTGACGGGCCGCCATCACATCCTGCTGCTCACCGCGGACCTCGCCGCCTGCCTGCACCCGGTGCTGCGCGGGCTGCGCGAACCGCTCGCCTTCCAGCTGGAGCGGTGGGCCGACGAGGCGGCGGTGGCCGCCGTCGGCGACCGCCACGTGGTGGCCCGGGCGGTGGGCCGCGCCGCGCTCGCCGCCTCGGCGAGCCCCGCCGGCCGCCGGCCGGCCGCCGCCCTGTCCGCCGTCGCGGGGCCCGTGCCCCGGCGGGTCGCGGCGCTGCTCGCCGCCTCCGGCACCCCCCGCCGTACGGGGTGGGCCGCCCGGTGCGCCGCCGCCCTGCTGGGCGCGTGCCTGCTCGCCTCCGGCGCGGCGGCGGCCGACGCGACCGGTGACCTGCACACGAACATCGAGACCGCGCAGCACGGCGCGCCGTGATCCCGTCGTGAGCGGATCCCGTCGTGACCGCTCAGCTGCCGCCGCGGCTCTGCCGGTAACGCTCGCCCACGACGCCCTGATCGGTCTCCCACCAGGGCCGGGTCAGCTCCGGCTCGGGGACGGCCGGCTCAGGGACGGCCGCGGGCGCCGCCGTCTCGTGCGCGGGGGCCTCGGCCGCCGGCACCTTCTCCAGTTCCACGTCCAGGCGCCGGTCCAGCTCCGCTGTCCTGGACCGCTCCGCGCGCAGCCACTCCACGAAGACCGCGATGAGGAACGGCAGCCCGACGAGTTCGGCGATCGCCAGCATCAGCCCGCCGCCGAGCACTTGGTCCCGGTCCGGCGAGGGCCCCCAGTCGCGCTGCCGGCCCTCGTACCAGCCGCCCGCGATCAGCGTGCCGCTCGTCATCACCACGATGCCGGGCACCGCGTCGACGATCCCGTCGACGAAGACGAGAAGTGCCCGGACCGGGTGACTGCACCAGGACGGCAACAGCTCCTCACGGGTGAGCATCGGCAGCACGAACAGACAGCCGCACGCCAGCAGGTGCAGATACATCAGCCGGTGGATCGCCCCGTCGCGCAGGGCTGCCTCGAAGTACGGCGTGAAGTAGATGCCCAGCTCGGAGCCGAGCACCAGCGCCGTACTCACCAGCGGGAACGTCAGCGCCCGTACCACCGGCCCGCGCATCGCGCGCCGCAGCAGGCGGGCACCGCGCTCGGGCAGGGCGCGCCCCGCCAGCGCCAGCGGATCGCCCAGGGCGAGGCCGAGCGGGGCGATGAGGTCGAGCACGATGTTCTGCACGGCAGCGGGCCAGAACAGTTCCCGGTCGTAGACCGCGAGCGACGACATCGTCGCCACGGCGATCATCCCGAGCCCGAGGAACGCGAACGCGGCCGTACGGACCGGGGACCAGCGCTCACCGCGCCGCGCCAGCCGCACGACCCCCCACGCGTACAGACCGCCCAGCACCGCGATGAGCGCGAGCCCGAACGGATCCGCCTGCCAGGTGCCGAACATCCGGGCGGGAGTGAGCTCGGGGAGTGCGTTTGCCATTGCCACGAGCGACCAGGGTAGTGACGCACATGAACGATCAATCGGCGGGTTCTGTCTCTTTGCGATCCCAAAAGAAAGGCGGTGTCAGGCAAAGAAAAGCCCATGGCGGAACCGAGGGAGGCCCGCAGCCCTCCCTACCCTGCGGACAATCCGACGAAGGGACGAAAAGGTGGCGGACGAGCCGGGTCTGGTACCCGCTCCGGGAACACGGCGGACCAAGCGCCGCGGGCTGAGCTACGAGCTGATCGAGTGCGCCCTGCACGGCCATCGCCTCGTCGGCACCGACGCCGCGGCCGTACGCCCCGCCGACGCGATGCTGGTGCGCGAGACCGGCGACGGCATGCGCTGGCACCGCTGCCTGCGCTGCGACGCCTGGCTGGCGCTGCCGCCGCCCGGACGGCCGGAGCGCGACGTCCCGCACGACCGCTCCGAGATCGAGCTCCCGCTGCGCGGAAAGCCGCTGCGGGACCGCTACGTACTGCGTCTGATCGCCATCGACCGGATGCTGCACTTCGTGGTCCTCGCCGTGCTGGCCGTCGCGGTCTTCCTCTTCGCCCATGAGCGGAGCCGGCTCAAGGACCCCTTCTACCGGATCGTCGACGCCGTGCAGAACGGCGTCGGAGGCCCCAGCGGCACCCACGGCCACGGCCTGCTCGGCGAACTGGACAAGGCGTTCGCCGCCCACACCAGGACGCTGTGGGTGATCGGCGTGGTCATCGCCCTGTACGCGGTACTCGAGGGCGTGGAGGCGATCGGCCTGTGGCGCGCCGCGCGCTGGGCGGAGTACCTCACCTTCGTGGCCACCGCGGTGCTGCTCGTCCCCGAGGTCTACGAACTGACCGGGCACATCAGCGCGCTGAAGATCTGCACCCTGCTGATCAACCTGGCGGTCGTCGTCTACCTGCTGGTCGCCAAGCGGCTGTTCGGCCTGCGCGGCGGCGGCAGGGCGGAAGCGGCCGAGCGCGCCCATGACAGCGGCTGGCAGGCGCTGGAGCGCGTCCTCCCCGGACCGCACTGACCGTCCTGACACGTTCCGCTCACCTTCCCGTGACACGGCCTGAGTTAGGGTGCGTGTTCCAACAGACGCGTTCCACCAGGCGTTTTCCATCAAGAAAGGGGCGGGGAGAACACATGACGGCACACTGGCCGGCGTACCGGCCCTCGGCCCTGGCACGCCGGCTGCCCGCGACGGCGGTCTACGTGGCCGTGCTGCTGGGCACGGCCGCCTGGATGGCTGTCCAGTCGTCCTCCGCGCAGGCACGTTTCATCCGGCACATCAGCAGCAACGTGCACCACTTCGAGGTCGGCAAGTGGTACACGCTGTTCACCAGTGGCCTGGTGGTGGACGGGGTGCCCGTGCTGCTCGGCATCGCCGCCGTGGCCGCGGTGCTGGGTGCCGCGGAGTGGCGCTGGGGCGCCGCGCGCGGCATCGGCATCTTCCTCTTCGGCCACGTGGCCGCCACGCTGCTGACCGAGGGCGTGGTGTGGCTGATGCACCTGATGCACCTGCCGGGCGCGCTCGCCCGGGCCCGCGACGTCGGCATCAGCTACGGCCTGGTGGCCACCCTCGGCTGCCTGCTGGCCCTGGGGGGCGGCCGGTGGGTCGACACGGGCCCTGCGGCGCCTGGCACGGCGCCTCGCCGCGTTGTCGCATCGCCCTCCCCCATAGCCCTGGACGGGCATGGGGGTGCCCCCATCGCCCAGTACGCGGGTGATGCTCCGCCTTGCGATGCACCGCACCAGACACCGCAGGACCCGCGCCGACCCACCGGCCGCCCCCCAGGCCGGCCCCGCACCCGCCGCTACGGGCTCCCGGCGCTCACCGCCCTGCTCGTCATCGCGTGGATCATCAACCACGACCTGGCCGACGCCGGCCACCTGGTCGCGCTGGGCCTCGGCGTCCTGGGCGCGCGCTCGCGCTGGCTGCGCACCGCTCAGCCGCTGCGGGGGCGTTTGGAGTCGACCCGTACGGACTGCAGCAGACCGATGGCGCCGCAGATGGCGAACATCGAGGACCCCCCGTAGGACACGAACGGCAGGGGGATGCCGGCGACCGGCATGATGCCGAGCGTCATCCCGATGTTCTCGAACGACTGGAAGGCCAGCCAGCACACGACGCCGGTGGCCAGCAGTGTCGCGAACATGTCCCCCGCACGCCGGGCGATGTTCAGGCCGCGCCACAGCACCACGCCGAGCAGCCCGATGACGGCACCGGCGCCCAGGAAGCCGAGCTCCTCGCCCGCGACGGTGAAGACGAAGTCCGTCTGCTGCTCGGGCACGAACCCGCCGTTCGTCTGGTCGCCGTGGAACAGCCCCTGGCCGAGCAGCCCCCCGGAGCCGATCGCGATGCGGGCCTGGTGCGTGTTGTAGCCGACCCCGGCCGGGTCGAGCTGGGGATCGGCGAACGCCGCGAACCGGTTGAGCTGGTACGGGCTGAGCAGGTGCAGCGCGAACACCGCGGTGACCACGACCGTGGCCACGCCCGCCAGAACGGCCAGGTGCCGGGCGGGAACCCCCGCGGTGAACAGCAGACCGGCGGTGATGGCCGCCAGCACCAGGCTGGTGCCCAGCTCATGGCTGGCCATGATGACCACGGCCGGCACGCCGAACAGCGCGAGCGCCACCAGCATCTGACGCCCGCTCGGCGCGATCGCCTCCCGCGCGTCCCGTGACTCGGCCAGCAGCGCCGCGAGCATCACGACGAGGGCGAGCTTGACGAACTCCGAAGGCTGCAGGGAGAAGCCGCCGCCGAGCACGATCCACGAGTGCGCGCCGTTGATGGTGCTGGCCAGCGGCGTCAGCACGGTGAACAGGAACAGCAGCGAGGCCCCGTAGAAGAAGGGCGCGTAACCGCGCAGCCGGCGGTAGTCGACGATGCTGATGGCCGTGCAGATCGCCAGCCCGATGAGCAGGTTGAGCAGATGGCGCTTCAGGTAGCTGTTCGGATCCCCGCCGGTGACGTCCTGCCGGTGGAGCGTCGCCGACCAGGTGAGCAGCCCCCCGATGCCGCCCAGCGCCACCACGGCGCCCAGTAGCACCCAGTCCAGGCGCCACAGCGGCGAGGAACGGCCGAGCGCCCGCAACGCGGGGCGGCGGAGCGGCGATTGCAGGAGCGAGGTTCCCACGGTCGAAGCCTCCCGGGACGAGGTGTGCAGCTTGGAACGGGCATGCCGTCGCAGGTTACAGTTCACTGGTTGCGCAAGAGTCAAAGTGCTTGCGGCCAGGGGCGGGAGGGGCGTGACGTGTCGGAGCTCTGGGAGAGCGCGGTGCTCGGCGGAGGACCGGCGGACGGACTGTCCGTACGGGTGGCGGGGCGCCCCGCGGTGCTCCAGGTGACGCATCCCTGCCCGGCCGAGGACGCCCCGGACGGCATGCGGATCCAGGCGCTCCACATCTACCGGCGGGTGCCGGGGGAGCCGCTGCGCTACGGCTTCGACCCCGTCAGCCCCTGAGTCCGGAGGGTCTCGTCCGGCGGAAGTTACGATGTCGGCATGGGATCAGCAGCCGAATCGTGGGACTCAGCCGGCGCCGAACGAGCGGTGGCGATGCTGAAGGCTGTGGCCGACCCCACGCGGTACCGGCTGCTGTGGGCGCTGAGCCGGCAGGAACTCCCGGTGGGCAGCCTCGCGCAGATGGCGGGCGCCCATGTCGCCGCGGTCTCCCAGCACCTGGCGAAGCTGCGGTCGGCCGGCCTGGTGGATTCCCGCCGCGAGGGGACGCGTATCTACTACCGGGTCGCCGGGCCGCATGTGCGGGGGCTGCTCGAGGAGGCCGCGCTGGCCGCGTCCGCCCCGGCCGAGGGCCTCGAGAGCGTCCCGGTGCGGGAGGAGCCCGCGGCGGCCGTCCAGGAGCAGACGGCCCTGGCACGCGGCATGCGGGCCCGCGCCCGGCGCCCGGTCACCGAGCACTGACCAGCCGGTACTCCTGCCGGTCCGCGTCGTAGGAGAACAGCTCCGCGTAGCGGCCCCAGTCGGTGGCGGTCTCCAGCTGCCGGGTCACCTGCTCGCCCGTGTGGTCACGCGCCAGCAGGTCGCGGAAGAACCCCGCGTGCAGGGCGCCGCCGGGCTCCCGCTCCAGGCTGGTGGTGATCAGCCGGACCAGCGGTACGCCCCGGGCCGCCTCGGCGAAGATCCGCTTCGACTGCCGGGCGTCCGCCCGGGCGAACGCCTCGCCGCGCTCGGTGAGCCGCAGCCCGTCCTCGCCCGCCCCGGCGAAGCCGAGCAGCTCGAGGGCGTCGACGAGCGGCAGGAGGTCGTCGAGCTCCAGGCCGAGTTCCTCGGCCAGGGCCACCGGGTCGCAGTCGCCGCCCCGGCCGGCCACCATGTCGGCGAGCCCGGCCAGCCCGTCCGTCCCCGCACCGGGCAGCGGGCCCGGGCCGGTGCCGGAGAGGCCGGGGGCCGGGGGTTCCCCGCCGCGGCCCGTCATGGTGCGGTAGACGCGCTCGACGAGGTCCTCGTAGGCGGCGGACCGGCGGTCGCGGGGGCGCTCGAGGCCGACGTCGAAGGTCTCGCGGATGGTGCCGGGCCGCGAGCCGAGGACGACGATGCGGTCGGCCATCAGCACCGCCTCCTCGATGGTGTGGGTGACGAGCACGACGGCCCGGGTCGGGAACAGCCCGGAGTCCCACAGCTCCAGCAGCTCGCCCCGCAGGTTCTCGGCGGTCAGCACGTCCAGGGCGGAGAAGGGCTCGTCCATCAGCAGCACGTCCGGCTCGACGACCAGCGCCCGGGCGAACCCCACGCGCTGGCGCATGCCGCCGGACAGCTCCTTGGGGTAGGCCGACGCGAAGCCGTCCAGCCCGATGAGGTCGATGGCCTGGAGCGCGGCCTCGGTGCGCCGCGCGGCGGGGACGCCACGGGCCTCCAGCCCGACCTCGACGTTCTGCCGGACGGTGAGCCAGGGCAGCAGGGCGAAGGTCTGGAAGACCATGGCCGTACCCGGGTTGGCACCGGTGAGCGGCTCTCCGCGGTAGGTGACGCGGCCGGAGTCGGGCGGGATCAGCCCGGCCAGGCAGCGCAGCAGGGTCGACTTCCCGGCGCCGGACCGGCCGAGCACGGCGACGATCTCCCCGGCGCGGATGTGCAGGTCGACACCGGCGAGTACGGGCAGTTCACCGCCGGCACCGGCGTAGGACTTGGCCAGCCCGTCTGCGGCGAGCAATACGTCGTCGACGCGGCCGTCGCGGCCGTCGCGCGGCGGGGCCTCGGCGGTGCCGCGGGCGGCACGCCGCCTGCGGAGGGCGATCGGCACGGGGGCTCCATCGGGAAAGGAATCGGATGGTCAGAGGGCGTAGCGGGTCTCGACGAGCCGGTAGAGGCGCCGCCACACCAGGCGGTTGACGGCCACGACGTACAGGCTCATCACCGCGACGCCCGCGAGCAGGCGCGGGAAGTCGCCGTCGGCGGTGGCCCGGGCGATGTAGGCGCCGAGGCCGGTGGCGGTCAGCGTGGTGCCGCCGAAGGAGACCACCTCGGAGACGATCGAGGCGTTCCACGCACCGCCTGAGGCCGTGATGCCGCCGGTGACATAGGACGGCAGGATGCCGGGGACGATCAGGCGCCGCCAGCGCTGCAGGCCGCGCACCCCGAGGTTGTCCATGGCCTCGCGCAGGTCGGTGGGGATGGCCATGGCGCCGGCGATGGTGTTGAAGAGGATGTACCACTGGGCGCCCAGCGCCATCAGCACCACACCGCCCACGTCCAGCGGCAGGCCGGTCCGCAGGAAGAACCAGACGGCGAGCGGGAAGAGGAAGTTGGCCGGGAAGCTCGCCGCCACCTGCACCAGCGGCTGGGCCACGCGGGTCAGCCGGGGCGAGAAGCCGATCCGTACCCCGACCGGCACCCAGACCACCGTGGCCACCACCACGACCACCGCCACCCGCGCGAGGGTGACCAGGCCCAGCAGCAGCGGCTCCCCGAAGATGCCGGGCCCGTTCCGCGTGTACACGTACCCGCCCAGGTCGACGAGGCCCCACAGGATCAGGGCGCCCGCCACGGCCGTGAAGACGGCGTCGCCCGTGCGCCGCCGCCGCGGGTCGACGGCCAGCGGACGGTCGTCGCGGCCGAGGACGCGCCCCGCCCGGGCGAGCCCGCGTCCCACGGGGCCGAGGAAGCGGCCCGGGAGCCGGGACAGTCCCGAGCGGCGCAGCAGGCGCAGGACGACGGAGCGCTGGACCTCGCTCGCCTCGGCCTGCTCGTTCTTGAACTTCTCCGCCCAGGCCGTGAGCGGGCGCCAGAACAGGAAGTTCACCGCGACGACCATGACGGCCATGGCGAGGACCGCCCAGCCGACCCGGCCGAGGTCGCCGTCCGCGACCGCCGCCCCCGCGTACGAGCCGACGCCCGGCAGCGCACGGCCCGTACCGCCGACGCTGATCGCCTCGGAGGCGACGAGGAAGAACCAGCCGCCGCCGAAGCTCATCATCCCGTTCCAGACCAGGCCGATGGCCCCGGAGGGCAGCTCGACCCGCCAGAAGCGCATCCACCGCGTGAAGCCGAACGAGCGCGAGAGCTCGTCGAGTTCACGGGGGAGCGCGGTGAGCGACTGGTAGAAGCCGAAGGCCATGTTCCACGCCTGCGACGTGAAGATGGCGAACACCGCCGCGCACTCCAGGCCGAGCACGGAGCCGGGGAACAGGGTGGTGAACCCGGTCACCGCGACGGCGAGGAAGCCGAGCACCGGCACCGACTGGAGGACGTCCAGCGCGGGGACCAGGATCCGCTCGAGGCGGCGGCTGCGGACCGCGGCACGGGCGTAGCACAGCGCGAAGACGGTGGAGGCGACGAGCGCGGCGAACATCCGCAGCAGGCTGCGCAGCGCGTCGTACGGCAGGCGGGCCGGATCGGTGTCGACGGACACCGCCTGCCCGGGGGAGAAACGGACGGTGGTGCCCTGGCCCAGATGAAGGGTCAGGTGGAACAGCACCAGGACGGCCGCCGCGGCGGCCACTTCGGCGCCCACGCCCGCCAGCCGGGACTGTGTGACGCCCGGGCGGCTCGTCGGGAACGACATCACTAAGACCTCCGGCCCACAGGGGGCACGACGTTGCCGCCCGGCCGTGCTCGGTGATGCGGTTCGTTTTTCGCTGCGGGTGACGCGGGTGACGCGGGTGACGCGGCCCCGGGGGGCGCGCCGCGAGAAGTCTGCCGCTTGCCACACTTATGTGCAAATAACAGCCGGGGCGGCGGCCGTCCGCCGCCCCGGTGCGGTGCGTCAGCCGATGCCGGTGAACGGCGCGAGGACGTGGCTGAAGGCCCAGGTGTCCTGCGCTATGCCGGAGCAGGTGTCGGAGCCCTTGGTGCCGGGGCAGCCGCCGTTGTCGCGCTGGAGTGCCCAGAAGGACAGGGTGTTCACGCCCTTGGAGACGGCCCAGTCGTAGACCTTGGAGGCGTCCTGGAGACCGAAGGTCTCGGCGGGGCCGTAGTCGTCGATGCCGGGCATCTCGGTGATGCCGGTCATGGCCCACAGGTCGGCGGGGGCCTTCGCCGGGTACAGCTGCGCGAGTTGGGCCTGGAGGCCTTGCGCGGCGGAGATGGTGTCGGCGGCCATGTCGTGCTGGGCACCGTCGTAGTAGTCGAACGTCATGAGGTTGACGACGTCGACGCGGGCGCCGTTGGCGCCCCCGCTGCGCAGCACCGCGAGCCCGCTGTCGGCCAGGCCGTGGGTGGTGGACGGCAGGGTGTACGAGATCTGCACGGTGCGGCCCGTGCTCGCCGCCCAGTCCTGCACCTTCTTGACCGCCTGGTTGCGGCGGTCGATCCCGGCGGGCTTGGTGAGGGAGTTGTCCTCGATGTCCAGATCGAGGCGTGTCACGTCGTAGGTGGTGATGACGTTCTCGTACGCGGCGGCGATGCTGTCGACGTTCGTACAGCTGTCGGCGAGCTCGGTGCCGCCGTTGTCCGCCGCATAGCCGCCGAAGGACGGGATGACGTCGCCGCCGTTCGACCGGATCGTCGCGATGTCGGCCCCGAACGTGGCTTGCGCGACGGGCTTGTTGACGTCGCCGTTCCAGTACGGGGTGCACGAGCCCGCCGCCTCGGTCCCGAGGAAGGCCAGCGTCAGGTGCTTCGCCCCCGCCTGCGCGGACAGCGCGGCCGGGCTGTCCGCGGTGTACGTCTGGAAGTACGGCGCGAAGACGTGCGGCGGCAGCGGGGTGGCCGCGGCCGCCGTCCCGCTGCCGCCCAGTACGAGCCCCGTGCTCGTGGCCAGTGCGGCCAGCGCGGTCACCAGGGTCCTGACGGATATGCGTCGTCTCACGGATGCTCCCGAGGTCGAGAGGTGCGCGGGTGGGGGGTGGTGGCGCGAGGGACATCGTTGGACTGGACCAAAGGTCCGTCAAGAGGCCCCGCATGACGGAGTCCTGGCCCGCCCGCCCGTGCGTCGCACGGGAATTACGGCGTCCGGGAATTCGATGAGTTCAACCGACCTGATATTCAGGGGACTTCACGCTTTTCCGTTCCTCGGCCTTGTCCCACAGGCATACAAAAACCCGCCGCCCCGGGGTCGTTGCCCCGGAGCGGCGGGTTTTTCCGGTCGAATCGCCGTGGCCGTCAGCCGTTGCCCGAACCGTTGCCGGACAGCACCGGGATCTCGCTGAGGATGTGCGACAGCGGGTTGTCGCCGTTGTTGACCGTGGAGTTGTCGGTGCACTGCTGCGTCTGCTCGGAGGACAGGATCGGGACGTCCTGGACGCCGATGTTGAGGAGCCCGATGAGCGACTGGACGTTGGCCTTGCCGATGCCGATGCACAGCTTGTTGAGCGTGCCCTGGATCAGGCTCATCTGCGGGCTTTCCTGGCCCCCGGTCGAGGTGTTGCCGTACCCGGTCTTGGAGCCGTTCGCGTTGGCGACGTCGTCGTCGTTGCCGATCGCCATCGCCGGGGTGGCAACGGCGCCCACCGCCGCGGCCGTCAAGACACCCGTGGTGATTGCCTTCTTGAGCACGTCCTTGCCTTTCGATCGAAGAGGATTCCCGTCGGGAAGCGAACTGAGTAACTCTGACCTTTTTGGGAAGTTCCGGGATTTCACTCATTCGAGCCATTGCCGAAGTCCGGGCCGCCGTACGCCGCCGAAGAGTTGCGGGCCCGGCTGGTAGCGTGCGCAATTACGGCGGGTTTCTCAGCCGTCGGCCCGCTCGGACAGCGCCCCCACATGACGCGTCCGGGCGGGCTTCAGGGGCAGCGGAACCAGGAGCTTGCGTGACCGTTGAATACATCCGCTACCGCATCGCCGATCCGCAGCGGCGCACGGCCTTCGAGAAGGACTGCGCCGCGGCGCTCGAGCACCTCTACGCCGCACCCCAGTGCCTGTCCTACGAGCTCGCGCACGGTGTCGAGGAACCGGAGTCCTACGTCTTGAGGATCGAGTGGTCCTCGGTGGAAGATCACGAGAACGGCTTCCGCAACGGACCGCACGGTCCGCCGTTCCTCGCCAGGACCGGGCCGTACGCCGCCGACATCGAGGAGACGAGGCACTACGAACGCACGCTCGTGGTCGACAAGAGGAGGGGCTGACGAGCGGCCGTGCACCGCTTCGTTCGTTCCTGATCGAGTCGTATATCCTCGGCTGTGTGAATCTGCTGGTAAAGCGACGCCACGTGGACTACCTGCGCGTCACGAGCATGTCCTGTCGCCTTCACGGCTGACCTTCCGCTCCGGCGGCCCGTCGAAGTTCTCCGGGCCGGAGCGCTCTTTCGCTTTTCCCTTCACTTCACCCTCCGCCCGGCACCGCCCTGTCCGCACACCCCGCGGCAGCGGCGCGGGCCGTCCGGCCATGACCGGACGTGGCCGGGCCCTCACCCTGGGACATCCTCATGAGCAACGAGCTTCCCGTCATCGACCTCTCCGCTGCCTCGGGCAGCGCCGACGACCGCGCCCGCTTCCGCGACGCGCTGCACACCGCGGCCCGTGACGTGGGCTTCTTCCACCTGACCGGACACGGCATCACCCCTGCCGAGACGGCCGACCTGATGCGCACCATGCGGGCCTTCTTCGCGCTGCCGGAGGCCGACCGGCTCGCCATCAGCAACCTCAACTCGCCCCATTTCCGCGGCTACACCCGCATAGGCGACGAACGGACCGGCGGCAGCCAGGACTGGCGCGACCAGCTCGACATCGGCGCCGAGCGCGCACCGCACGTCCCCGCCCCCGGTGAGCCCGGCTACTGGTGGCTGGAGGGGCCCAACCAGTGGCCCGCCGCACTGCCCGAGCTGCGCACCGCCGCACTGCACTGGGTCGAGCGGCTGAGCGAGGTGGCCCGGCGGCTGCTGCACGAACTGCTCTCCGCGATCGGCGCCCCCGAGGACTTCTACGACGATGCCTTCGCCGACCGGCCGCACCTGCACCTGAAGCTCGTCCGCTACCCCGGCAGCGCCCCCGACGGCGCCGGCCAGGGCGTGGGCGCCCACAAGGACTACGGCTTCCTGACCCTCCTGCTGCAGGACGAGGTCGGCGGCCTCCAAGTGGAGGGACCCGACGGGACGTTCCTCGAGGTGCCGCCGCTGCCGGGCGCGTTCGTGATCAACCTGGGCGAGCTGCTGGAGGTGGCGACCAACGGCTATCTGAAGGCCACCAACCACCGGGTGGTCAGCCCGCCCGGCAACCGCGAGCGCTTCTCCGTCCCCTTCTTCTACAACCCGCGGCTGGACGCGCGCATCGAGCCCGTCTCCTTCCCGTACGCCCACCGTGCCCCCGGGGTCACCCAGGACTCGGCCAACCCGCTGTTCGCCGAGTACGGGCGCAACGAGATCAAGGGCTGGCTGCGCGCGCACCCCGCCGTCGCCCGCCGCCACCACGCGGACCTGCTGGACGACGCGGTGGCCGTCGGCTGACGGGCATCAGCGCCCGGAGCGGTTCAGCGCCCAAAGGGCGGCGCAGGTGACCGCCGCCAGCACTGCACCGGCCCCGAGCACCGCCGGTACGGACAGGACGCTGGAGAGCAGGGTCACCGCGTAGGGCGCGAGCATGCCGAGGTACGCCGTCGTCCAGAACAGCGCGGTGATCCGGGCCAGCCGGTCCGGCGGGGCGATGGCGGCGACCTCGGTCAGGCCGAAGGTCAGGCACAGGCCGTAGCCCGCGCCGAGGACGGCCGCCGCGGCCAGCACGAGGTACGGCCGGCCCCCCGAGGCGGCGGGCACCGCGACCGCGAGCCCCGCGACGATCACGGCCGGCCCGGCGCACGCCGAGCCGAGCCGGTGCCGCGCGGCGAGCCGGCGGGCCAGCGGCTGGACGAGCAGCCCCGCACCGGGGACCACGGCGGTGACGATCCCGGCGAAGACGATCCGCCAGCCGCTTATGCCGTGCACCAGGCCGGGCAGGGTGACGAAGCCGATGCTGGGAGCGGCGAAGACCCAGGGCGCGAGGGGCAGCAGGGCGCGCCGGAAGCGCGGCCAGTCCACCGGTGCCGCCGATGCCGCCTGCCCCGCCGGCCTCACAGGACGGGTCTCCGGCGCGCTGCGCGCCGCCGCCCAGGCCGTACCTGCCAGGACCAAGTGCGGCACGTACGCCGTCACCATGGGGTACGGAGCCCACTGGGCGATCAGCGAGGCGGCCAGGCCGCCGGAGGCGAAGCCCGCCGACACGAACAGCCCGGCGCGCCGGGCCGCGGTGCCCGGATCGCCGTCCGGCGTGAACGGGGGCGCGGACAGCTCCTTGACCCAGGCGCTCCCGGCGGCCAGCAGCGCGCCCGCGCCGATGCCGGTCAGCACCCGGCCCGGCACCAGACACCAGGTGGCGGTGGCACCCGCCATCAGCACGCAGGTCGACAGCAGATTGACGGCCAGGGCGGTCAGGGCCACCTTCCGGCGGCCGTACCGGTCGGCCAGCGGGCCGCCGGCCAGCAGGCCGGGGACCAGCCCGGCCACGTACACCGCCACCAGGCCGGTGACGTCCGACTCGGTCAGGCCGAGCCCGGAGCGGTAGGCGTCGAGCAGGGAGGAGAACTGATTGGCGCTCCAGCCGGACGCTGTCATCATCCAGGCCGCCCGCAGCCCGGAACGGGGCCGCGGGCGGGGGAGAGCGGGAACGGCGCGTGGTTCGAAGGTCGTGCTCATGGCGGAATTTGTACGGGCGGCGGCCCCGCCCGCGCCGCCCGCGTTCACGAGTCGTGAACGCCCTTGCGTACGGTCGGCGGGGCGGGCCTAGGGTGGCCGTCATGGATCTCCGCCTGCTGTCGTCCTTCCTCGCGGTGGTCGAGGAGGGGCACTTCGGCCGGGCCGCCGCGCGGCTGTTCCTCTCCCCGCCCGCCGTCACCCAGCACGTACGGCGGCTGGAGAACGAGCTGGGCACCCGCCTGCTCCACCGCAGCCCGGTCGCCCCGACCCCCGCCGGGGAACGGCTGGCCGGCCACGCCCGCACGCTGCTCGCCGCCGCGAACGCGGCGATGGACGACGTGGCGGAGGCGGCGGCACGGCCCGCCGCCGTACGGCCGCTGCGGGTCGGCATCATGGGCCACGGCTCGGCGGAGCTCACCCCCGCCGCGATCAACGCCTTCCGGCGCGCCCGCCCGGAGGTTCCCGTCGATGTGCGCCAGCTCGACTACACCGAGCACGTCAGCGCGCTGACCGGGGACCGGGTCGACGTCGCCTTCGTCCGGCCCGCCCCGGACGACGAGCGCATCACCACTGATGTGCTGACGACCGAGCAGCGCATCGTCGCGGTCCCGGAGAGCTCGCCGCTCGCCGACGCGCGCCACACCGGGGTCCGCCTCGCCGACATCGCCGACCTGCCGTTCTTCCGGGTGCCGCACCACACGCCCCGCGTCTTCAGCGACTACCTCTACTTCGGCAGCGAGACCGGGCGCCGCAGCCCCGACTACGCGCTCACGCCGCAGGACGTGCTCACCGGCGTGGTCACGGGGCGCGCGGCGGGCTCCGGGCTGAAGTCCTTCGCCCGCTACTACGCGTGGCCCGGCGCGGTGTTCGTGCCGGTGCTGGACGCCCCCTGGGAGAGCAGCTACCTCGCCGTGCGGGCCGCCGACCGCGACCCCGAGGTCGCGATCTTCCGGGCGCTGGCGCTGGCCCTCGCCCGGGAGCTCGGCCCGCGCATCACCACGTGATCACGGGATGCGGTACTCCGTGTCCCGGGCGTCGGTGATGAACAGGTGCCCCGGGGCGTGGGTGATGGCGAACGGCGGTGCCGACGCCATGAGCGCGGCCTGCGGGGTGACGCCGCACGCCCAGAAGACGGGGACGTCACCGGGGTGAGCTTGCACCGCATCGCCGAAGTCGGGCGCGGCAAGGTCCCCGATGCCCAGCTCACCGGGGTCCCCGGCGTGCACGGGCGCACCGTGCATGGCGGGCATGCGCGCGGTCAGCTGCCGCACGGTGCCGACGAGATCGGCCGGGACGGGACGCATGGAGACGACGAGCGGGCCGTGCAGCCTCCCCGCCGGCCGGCAGGGCCGGTCGGTGACGTACATCGAGACGTTGCGGCCCTGCTCGAGGTGGCGCAGCGGGACGCCCGCCTCGGTGAGGGAGCTCTCGAAGGTGAGGCTGGCCCCGATGAGGAAGGCGACGAGGTCGTCCCGCCACAGCCCGGTGACGTCGGTGGGCTCGTCCACCAGCCGCCCGTCCCGCCAGACGCGGTAGCGGGGCAGATCGGTGCGCAGGTCGGCGCCGGGCGCGAGCACGGTCTCCGGCACACCGGGCTCCGTGACGTCGAGGACCGGGCACGCCTGGGAGTTGCGCTGGGTGAAGAGCAGGACGTCGTAGGCCCAGTCGGCGGGCACGGCCATCAGATTGGCCTGGGTGCGGCCCTCGGACCAGCCGGCGGTGGGCCGCACCGCCCCGCCGGAACGGAACACCGCCCGCGCCTCGGCCGGAGCCAGGGACGCGGGCGGTGTGTCGGGACGTGCGATGGTTCCCATGGGCACCTCGCGAGGAGTGGAGGAAAGCGGAGGAGGGGGCTTCTCAACTCCCGCGAGAATAGGGATTGTTGAACAACCCTCGCAAGGGGGAGCCGCCTCCTCCGCTCCGCTCAGTGCCTTATCAGCTGGGTGGCCTGCTCGTCCGTGCCCGGGGCCGGGCCCGGGTCGGGCCGCCGCGCGGAGTCGCTGATCTTGATCAGCAGTCCGATGAGCACCCAGGTGGCGACCTGCGAGGAACCGCCGGAGGCGAGGAAGGGCAGGGCCTTGCCGGTGAGCGGGATCAGGCCGGTGACACCGCCGGCGACCACGAAGACCTGGAGGGCCAGCGCGCTCGACAGACCCGTGGCGAGCAGCTTGCCGAAGGAGTCGCGGGCGTCGAGCCCCGCCCGCAGGCCGCGCTCGATGAGCAGGGCGTAGACCAGGAAGACGGCCATCATGCCGGCGAGCCCGAGCTCCTCGCCGACCGTCGTCAGGATGAAGTCGCTGCGCCCGGCGAACTTGATGAGCTCGGAGTGCCCCTGGCCGAGACCGGTGCCCATGACGCCGCCGCTGCCGAAGCTGAACAGCGCCTGTGCGGCCTGGTCGGAGACGATCTCCTTGGGCGGGTGCGCGTCGTAGTAGGACATCGGGTGCAGCCAGGCGAACACGCGGCCCTTCACGTGCGGTTCCATGGAGCCCACCACCGCCGCGCCGACGACGAACATGAGCACGCCCGAGAACACCCAGCTGGCACGTTCGGTGGCGGCGTAGAGCATGATCACGAACAGGCCGAAGAAGATCAGCGAGGTGCCCAGGTCACGCTCGAAGATGAGCACGAGCAGGCTCAGCACCCACACGGTGGCGATCGGCCCGAACTGGCGCCCCCGCGGCAGATAGAAGCCCATCACCCGGCGGCTGGCCAGCGCGAGCGCGTCCTTGTGCATCGTCAGGTAGCCCGCGAAGAACACCGCGATGCCGATCTTGACGAACTCTCCGGGCTGGAACGACAGCGCGCCCAGCTTGATCCAGCGCTTGGCGCCGTAGGCGTCCTGGCCGAAGAAGGCGGGAGCCATCAGCAGCACCATGGCCCCGAACACCATGATGTAGGTGTAGCGCTGCAGATGGCGGTGGTCCTTGAGGAGCACCACGATGCCGAGGCAGACCGTGAGGCCGATGGCGCTCCACATCAGCTGGCCCGACTCCACGGGGTCGGCGTGCCACCTGGCGGCGTACGAGATGTCGAGCCGGTGGAGCAGGACCAGCCCGAGGCCGCTCAGGCCGATGGCCAGCGGCAGGATCAGGGGGTCGGCGTGCGGCGCGAACTTGCGCACCACCAGGTGTGCCAGGCCTGCGACCGCCGACAGCCCGAGAGCGTAGCCGAGCAGTGCCCCCGGGACCTTCCCGTCGATGGCCATTCCCACGGAGGCGTAGCCGAACAGCGTGAGCGCGACCGCGAAGCCCAGCATCAGCAGCTCGGCGTTGCGGCCCCGCCCCACGTCCGTCCGTGCCATCCGGGCCGCAGCCCTTCCTCCCATGCCCATGTATCCCTCGGTTTTCGTACGAGCCGTTGTCCGGCAACCCTTGTGCCTGTGTGCCGTGGTGACGTGCGATCACCGGCCCACACCTGGTAGGAGTCCAGAACCCCGCACAAGGTTGCACGCCCGCGCAACTGTAGAGGCAGCGGGAAGGCGCGTTGCCGTCGGGCTGCCCACTGGCGCTGTCGCGCGGGTCCGCCGACGGTAACCTCAGGTGGTCCGGCACCTCGGGGCAGGGGGCCCGTCCCGGCCATTTATGCCATTACGTCCAGTGCGCCCGGCCACTGCCCGCGGTCTTTGCCCCCGGCGGTTGCGCGTCGGTGCGCTCTGCGGACCTCCGCCGTTGGTAGCGTGCCGAAGTTCCGTGTGCACTGCGCAGGTTGACGCGTCGTTACGGCTGCGAACGGGCGTGGCGGGTGGTGTGTCGATTTCTTGATGGTTTCTTCTGAGCGGCGGGATGCGGTCTTGTGCGCCGCCGCGCCGGGTCGGGATACTCGTCCGGCGATTTGGCATGAACGCGACGCCTTGTCGGGTGGTGCGTTCCGCCGTCGCGTCCTCCGGGCCCGGCCGCCGACCGCGGACCGGGCACACCCCCCATCGCAGGAGGCACCGTGAAACCAGTACGGAATTCGAGGCGCCGTGCGGCCCTGGCCGGTGCGGGCGCCGTGGTCCTCGCGGCGACCACGCTCAGCGTCCAGGGCGCCCACGCGAGCCCCGGGCCGGACCCGGCGACCCTGACATCGGCTCAGGCGGGGAAGCTCGCGCACACGATCGACAGCAAGCTCGGGCAGGACACCGCCGGTGCGTACTACGACGCGCAGCAGCACAAGCTCGTCGTCAACGTCCTCGACCAGCGGACCGCGGACAAGGTGCGCAGGACCGGTGCCGAGCCCCGGATAGTACAGCACTCGACGGCACAGCTCGCCTCGGCCAGACGGGAACTCGCCGCGAAGGCCACCATCCCGGGCACCGCCTGGTCGGTCGACCCCAGGACGAACAAGGTCTCCGTCACCGCCGACAGCACGGTCCGCGGCGCGAAGCTGGCGCAGCTGAACAAGGTCGTGAAGTCCCTCGGCGACAAGGTCACCGTCAAGCGGACGGCCAACGAGCTCCGGCCGTTCATCGCGGGCGGCGACGCCATCTGGGCACCCACCGCGCGCTGTTCGCTGGGCTTCAACGTCACCAAGGGCGGGCAGCCGTACTTCATCACGGCCGGCCACTGCGGCAACATCTCCAACACCTGGTCCGACAGCCAGGGCGGCAGCGAGATCGGCCAGACCGAGAGCTCCACCTTCCCGGGACACGACTACGCCCTGGTGCGCTACACGTCCGGCATCGACCACCCCAGTGCGGTGGACCTCTACAACGGCAGCCTGCAGAACATCAGCAGGGCCGCCGACGCCACCGTCGGCGAGCAGGTCCAGCGCAGCGGCAGCACCACCCAGGTGCACGGCGGACAGGTCACCGGCCTCGACGCCACCGTCAACTACCAAGAGGGCACGGTCACCGGGATGATAGACACCACGGTCTGTGCCGAACCGGGTGACAGCGGCGGTTCGCTCTTCGACAACGATGCCGCCCTCGGCATCACCTCCGGCGGCAGTGGCGACTGCACGAACGGTGGAGAAACCTTCTTCCAGCCGATCACCGGCGCCCTCCAGGCATTCGGAGCCACCATCCCCTAGCAACGCCCCGCACAGACGCGGCCCCCGGACAACCCTTCCGTGTGTCCGGGGGCCGCTCGCGTCGGCTCGTCCGCGTCAGATCGTCGCGGTGTCGATGACGAAGCGGTAGCGCACGTCACTGGCGAGCACCCGCTCGTACGCCTCGTTGATCTGGTCGGCCCGCACCAGCTCGATCTCCGAGGCGATGCCGTGCTCGCCGCAGAAGTCCAGCATCTCCTGGGTCTCCGGGATGCCGCCGATCATCGATCCGGCCATGGACCGCCGCTGGCGGAAGAGGACGGGCGGGGCGACGGTCAGCGCGTTCTCGGGGGCGCCGAGCTGGACCAGGGTGCCGTCGGTCTTCAGCAGGGCGAAGTAGGCGTTCAGGTCCAGGTCCGCCGAGACGGTGTTGAGGATCAGGTCGAAGGTGCCCGCCAGCGTCTCGAAGGTGGCCGGGTCGGAGGTCGCGTGGTAGTGGTCCGCGCCGAGCCGCAGGCCGTCGTCCTTCTTGCGGAGGGACTGGCTGAGCACGGTGACCTCGGCGCCCATGGCGTGGGCGATCTTCACGCCCATGTGACCCAGCCCGCCGAGGCCGATGACGGCGACCTTCTTGCCGGGGCCGGCCTGCCAGTGGGCGAGCGGGGAGTAGAGGGTGATGCCGGCGCACAGCAGCGGGGCCGCGGCGTCCAGCGGGATGTTCTCGGGGATGCGCAGCGCGTAGTTCTCGTCGACGACGATGCGCGTGGAGTAGCCGCCCTGGGTGAACTCCCCATCACGCCCGGTGTCGGCGTAGGTGCCGACCATGCCGGACTCGCCGGTGCAGTACTGCTGCAGTCCGGCGCGGCAGTTGTCGCACTCGCGGCAGGAGTCGACGAAGCAGCCGACGCCGACGCGGTCGCCGACGGCGTAGCGGGTGACGCCGGGGCCGGTCTCGGCGACGATGCCCGCTATCTCGTGGCCGGGAACGATGGGGAAGGTCTCGTGGCCCCACTCGCCGCGCACGGTGTGGATGTCGGAGTGGCAGATGCCGGCGTACTTGATGTCGATCAGGATGTCGTGCTCGCCGAGCGCGCGACGGGGGATGGAGATCTTCTCCAGGGGAGCCTTCGGGGCGGGTGCGGCGTAAGCGTCGACCATGGTGTGCTGCGTCATGCCACCGATCATGCGTGCCCGCACGGTACGCAGCCAGAACTCCCTTGAACCTACGCTCGCCGTGCCTACCACTGGCAGTACCACCTTCGCCCCGGACAGCCTCCGAAGAGGGCCCGCATACTGGTGGGCATGGACCAGCGCACCGAACTGAGCGAGTTCCTCCGCTCCCGCCGCGCCCGGCTACGGCCCGAGGACGTGAACCTGGCGCCCCACGGGGGCCGGCGCCGGGTGCCCGGGCTGCGCCGCGAGGAGCTGGCGCAGCTCGCCGGTGTCAGCGTCGCCTACTACACGCGGCTCGAACAGGGCCGGGGCCAGAACGTGTCGTCCGCCGTGCTGGACGCGATAGCCGACGCCCTGCGCCTGGACCAGGCCGAGCGGAACCACCTCGCCATGCTGGTCCGGCCCGTGCGCCGTGCCCGGCGCGAGGCCGCCGGCCCGCAGCGGGTCCGCCCGGCCGTGCAGAACCTGATCGACGCCATGGACAGCGTCCCGGCGTACGTCCTCGGCCGGCGCATGGACATCCTCGCCTGGAACCGGCTCGCCTGTGCCCTGCTGGGCGACTTCGCCGCCCTGCCCCCGCAGCAGCGCAACATGGCCCGGCTGGTCTTCCTCGACCCGGCCACCCGGGAGTTGTACGCGGACTGGGAGCGCAAGGCGGCCGACATCGTCGCGATGCTGCGGGCCCAGGCCGGATGCCATCCGGATGACTCCGTGTTCGCCTCGCTGGTCGGCGAACTGTCCATGAAGAGCGAGGAGTTCCGGGTCCTGTGGGCCGCCCACGACGTCCGGGACAAGTGCTACGGCATCAAGGAGCTGCACCACCCCGTGGTGGGCCGGCTGACCCTCGCCTGCGAGACCCTGGACATGCCCGCCGACCAGGACCAGCACCTGGTCACCTACCACGCCGAGCCCGCCTCGCCGTCCGCGGAGTCCCTGCGGATACTGGCCAGTTGGACGCTCGAGCCCAGCCCGTCCCGGGTGTACCGCGCCGTCCCGGGGGACAACCCCCGGACCCCCGGCTAGGGGGTGTCCGATGGGTCAGCACAGGCCCCGCGACGCCCGGCACGGCACCTCGCCGCGTTGTCGCATCACCCACGGACGCCCAGTCCGAGGGCGATGCTCCGCCTTGCGATGCACCGCACCGGACGCCGCGGGGCCCGCACTGACCCATCGGACACCCCCTAAGCCTCGCGCGGCTCGTCCGCCAGGCCCTTGAGCAGGCCGCGCAGGCCCAGTTCGAAACGTTCCTCCAGGCCGCGCCCGGTGAGCGCGTCGCGCATCGCGGCGAGGTTCGGGTGGGTGTCGTCGAGGCGGCCGCCGAGCGTCTCGTGCATGGTGCGCAGCCGTTCCTCGCCGCTCTCGCCCGGGCCGAAGGCCGTCTCCTGGCCGACGAAGCCGATCACGTAGTAGAGGAGCAGCAGGTAGCCGTACGCCGCGGTCCTGTCGTCGAACCCCGCGCGGCGCAGCGTGCCGACCACATGGTCGGCGAGCCGCAGGCCGTTGGGCCCGAGGAAGGGCCGGCCCGGGAGCAGCGGTGCGGCGGCGGCGTGGCCGAGCATCGCCCGGCGCAGCCCCCGCGCGACCTGTGCGAGGCGGTCCTGCCAGTCGTCGGAGCCGTCCGTCTCCGGCGTCTCCGGCAGGGGGCACTCGCCCACGATCGCGTCCGCGATCAGGTCGAAGAGCTCCTCCTTGTGCCGGACGTGCCAGTAGAGCGAGGGGTTCTTGACGTCCAGCGCCGTGGCCAGCCTGCGCATGCTGAACGCCTCGTAGCCGTGCTCCGCCAGCAGCTCGAGCGAGGCGCGCACGATCTCGCCGCGGCTCAGCCGGGGCTCCGCTTTCGCCTCGTTCATGTGCTCACCCACGTCCCCTCGGTTGAAGTCGCGCACAACCTAGCACCGCACGGCGGGCGTTGCGGCGGGTGGTCACCCGGCCCAGCGGCCGGAGAGGAAGACCAGGGTCAGGGCGACGGACAGCGGTACGGCCACGCACAGGTACGCGGTCCTCAGCCAGGGGCGGCGCAGGCTCCACACCGCGAGGCCGGTCCACAGCGGCCACCACAGCAACGAGGCGCGGGGCACGGACATGTACCAGTAGGAGGTGCCGAGTGCCCACAGGCTCAGGCCGATGTACACCGCCTCCGGCCACCGGCGCTGCCGGACGAGCACGGCCAGCAGCAGCACACCGGCCACCATGGCGACGAGCTCCGCCTGGAACATCGCGGCATAGCCCGTGGTCGTGGAGTGGGTGAAGGCCCCGTCCCAGGTGTTGCTCCAGGCCTCCCACGGCCAGTGGAACTGCCGGTACCAGCCGCGTTCCTGCGCGTGCTGCCACGCCATCCAGTCGCCGGTGCCCGCCGCGAGGTACCAGGTGTAGGCCAGCGCGGGCAGGCCCGGGAGCGCGAGCCAGGGCGCGGAGCGCCACCGGCGGTGCCCGCCGTCCGCGACGAGGAACTGCACCACGAGCGCGGCGGCGAGGAAGAGGCCGCTGATCCTGACGGACGTGGCCGCCGCGGCCAGCACCGCCGCGAGCGGCCAGTTGCCCTTCTTCGCGGCGAGCCAGGCGGGCAGGGCGAACGCCAGGAACAGCGCCTCGGTGTAGCCGGCGGCCAGGAACACCGCGCAGGGCGACACGAGCAGGAACAGCGCCGCGCGCCGTCCGGCCTCCGCGTCGGGGAGGTGCAGCCGGGCGATCCGGCCGAGCGCCACCACGGCCACCGCCCCCGCGGCGAACGAGACGAGCAGACCGGCCAGGTTCCAGCTGGGGATCACGGTGTGCACGGCCCGCAGCAACGCCGGGAGACCGGGGAAGAACGCCTCGCGGTTGTCGGGACGGGCCGACCCGGCGGCGCCCTCCCCGCCGAAGTAGCCGTGCATCGCTATGCGCCGGAAGAAGCCCCAGTCCCAGCGGTCCCACAGCGAGAGGAAGGAGGGGGCACGCTTGGCGTCCGCGTCGGCCGGGAACATCCAGGCGGCGCAGTACGCGGTGATCAGTACGCCCAGCCGCGTCAGGGCGTACACGCCCAGGACCGCCCGGTCGGCGGGGCCCAGTCCGAAGCGGGGGAGACGGGAGAGGAGGGAGGGAGGGCCGTCCGATGCCGCGGCGGTCCCCGAGGGGCGCTCTGCCTGCGATGGCTGCGGTATCGGTATACGGGCCATGCGGTGGCGCCCCCTCGGCATGCGGAATCAATGAATCGGACGTCACAGCACATCACAGGCGCCACGCACTTCCCAAACAGCGGTAAAGAATCGCACCGGTCACCATCTGTTCATCAAACTGCTCTCCATTAACGCCGCGTTAAGTGGTGTCATGCTCATGATGCCCGGAATCGGCTCCGGGCCCCGACACGGGAGAGTCCTCCTTGACCCCGACTTCCCTCCGCCCGCTGCGCCGCCGTGCCACCGCCACGGCCGCTTCGCTCGTGCTGGCCACCGCCGGCCTGGTGGCGGCGACCGGCACCACGGCGCACGCCGCCCCCCTCGCCGCCCCTCTCGCCGCCAAGTGCAGCCAGTCCTACCTGCCGCTGCCCGACCCCTCGTGCCAGCCGGGCGCCTACAACCCCGATGTCACCCAGGACACCATCGACGACACGATCTGCGTGCCCGGCTGGACCAAGACCGTCCGCCCGCCGGCCAGCTACACGACCAGACTGAAGCAGCAGCAGATCGCGGAGTACGGCTACAGCGACACCAACCTGTCGGACTACGAAGAGGACCACTTCGTCCCGCTCGAGCTGGGCGGCGCCCCCAGGGACCCGAAGAACCTGTGGCCCCAGCCCCACTACGGCAACCAGACGGCCGACGACAAGGACAAGGTCGAGAACAAGCTCAAGGTCGCCGTCTGCGACGGCCGGGTGACGCTCGACGCGGCCCGCAGCGCCATCGTCACCGACTGGACCACGGCCCTGAGCCGGCTCGGTCTCTGATCACTCCGGGGCCCGGCCCCTCGGCGGCTCCAAGCCGTCGAGCAGCCGGGCCGGTCCGCAGCCGCGACGTCAGCACACCGCCCCGGATCGGACATACCGTCAGCAGTGCCCGGAGCGGCGGCGCTCGCCGTGGCGGCCCTCGCGGTGCCCCATCTGATGAAGCCTCAGCAGAAATCCGTCCCCCGCGATTGAGGACGCAACCTTCACCTGGGAAACTCCCTCTCCGAAGCCGAAACGCGCAGAACGCGGACACGACCCGAATGCGGGGGCAGTTGATGACAAGAAGAGTCGCGCAGCAGCGATCGTCACGAGTACGGAAGACCGCGGCGAGGACCGCGGTGGCGCTGACGGCCGGACTGCTGCTCGCGGGCGCGGCGTGGCCGGCGCAGGCGGCGCCCGGCACCGCTGCCGCGCCGGCGAAGCCGGGCTGCGGCGCCGTCGGCGCCATGAAGGCGGCGTCCGCGAACCGGTCGGAGGAGCCCCCCTCGGTGGCGCCCGTCGGGAACGCCCGGCAGAAGCTCTCCTTCTCGGTCGCCTCCCAGCTGCCCATCGGCCTCTGGTCGTCCGCACGCGTCACCGTGCGCACCCCCGTCACCAAGGGCACGGTGCGCCTCGACGTCGGCAGCCGGGGCTTCAGTACCGACTCCGTGGCGATCCAGCGCTACGTGCCCGCGACGCACAGCTGGGCCGACCTCAAAACCGTGCCGAGCAGCACCAGTTGGCCGCACCACGGCGTCTTCACCTTCCCGCTGACGACGGCCGCGAGCGCCCGGCAGCCCCACACCGTGGCCCTGCGCATCCAGGACCTCGACCGCCCCGGCAGGCTCACCGTCACCGCGTCCGTCAAGGACGGCCACGGCCACACCTACCGCGACCGGGCCCGCAGCGCCACGGCCACCCGGCCCGAGATCGCGGTCAGCGGCTGGCGGCGCGGCACCACGCTGGTGCGCGGCGGCTCCGCCCACGACTTCACCCTCACCGTGAAGAACACCACCGACCGGGCCTACCCCGCGCTGAACGCCGCCTACTTCGCCTACGGCGAGAGCAAGAGCCACGCCCTGAAGCCCAAGGACCTGCGCCTCGAGGAGTACCGGTCCGGCCGGGGCTGGGCCGCCGTGCCGCTGCAGGCGAACGGCTGCGACCCGGGCATGGGCACCGTGCTGCGCGCGCGGTCCCTCGCCCCCGGCGCCACCGCCACCTACCGGCTGCGGCTGGCGGTCGAGGCCGGCGCGCCCCGCGATGTGACGCACGCAGACAGCGGGCTGTCGGTGGGCAACGGCGACCAGTCCGTCTGGTCCCAGCAGCTGCCCTTCGCGATCCGCGGCGGGAAATAGCGGAAAGCGCCGTCGGAGCCGCCCGGAATTTCCGGGCGGCTCCAACGTTTCCGGGGCCGGGAAAGGTAGCGTGCTGGCGACCCGTCCGAAAAGCACTGCACCGGGAACGGCCATGCTCAAGGGATTCAAGAACTTCCTCATGCGCGGCGACCTCATCACCGTCGCCGTGGGTCTGATCATCGCGCTGGCATTCAGCACCCTCATCAAGGCATTCACGGATTTCGTCATCAATCCGCTCATCGCCCGTGCCCAGGGCGGCCGTTCGCTCGGCCTCGGCTGGCAGCTCGGCCGGGCCGGGAACAAGGCCACCTATCTCGACATCGGGGCCTTCGTCTCGGCGGTCGTCTACTTCCTCATTTTCATGGCGGTCGTCTACTTCTTCATCATCGTGCCCTACCAGCACGTCCAGGCCCGGCGCGGCAGGACCGTCTTCGCCGAGCCCGGCCCCCTCAAGACCTGCCCGGCCTGTCTGTCCGAGGACCTGCCGGCCGGCGCGCTCAAGTGCCGGCACTGCTGCACCGAGCAGCCCCGGCCGGACGTCGCGCCCCGTCCCTGATGCCCTCCATCCGCACGGCGGCCCGCCGCGCGGTGTCCCGGCCCCAGGCGCCGGTGACCAGCGCGCCGAGCAGGAACACCACGGCACCGCACCCGGTGATGGCCCACCACACCGGCCGGGCCGCGTCCGCGAACGCGGCCGGAGCCGGGTGCGCGATGCCGGGCAGCCCCGCCACCAGCAGCGCGCCGCCCACCGCGACCCCCAGCGCCACCCCCACCCGGCAGCTCGCCGTGGTGATGGCCGACGCCACACCCGCCTGCCCCCGCGGCATCCCCGCGACCGCGAGACCGGTGGCGGGGACGTCGGCCAGACCGATCCCGGCGCCGAAGCACACGTACCCGAGGACGAACAGCGGGCCGTGGCACTCCGGGCCGCCCAGGGCGAACACCAGCCCGCTCGCGGTGAGCGCCGCCCCCGCGAGCAGCAGCGGCAGCCGGGGCCCGCAACGGCCGACGAGCCACCCCGACAGCGGCGCGCAGACCACGGCCGTCACCGGCATCGGCGCCATCAGGATCCCGGCCGCCAGCGGGGAGAGCCCGCGGGCGTTCTGCAGGTCGAGCGTGCTCAGGAAGAGAAAGCCGCCCAGCGCGGCGAACGCGCCCAGGGAGATGAGCACCGAGCCGCTGAACGGGGCGCTGCGGAAGAACCGCGGGTCGACCAGCGGCTGCGCGCGCCGGCGCTCGTACACCAGCAGCGCGGCGAGGGCCGCCGGTGCGACGAGGCCGCAGGCCAGCACCGGCAGCGCGAGCGGACCGCGGTGCGGGGCGTCGATGATCGCGTAGGTCAGGCTGCCGAGCAGGGCGACGACCAGAACCTGGCCCGGCACGTCGAACCGGCGGGGCGCCTCCGCGCGCGACTCGGGGACGTACCGGGCGGTGAGCACCACCGCGGCCAGCCCCACCGGCACGTTGATCCAGAACACCGAACGCCACCCGGCCCCCGACACCAGCAGGCCCCCGATCAGCGGACCCGCCGCCATCCCGACGGCGCACGCGCTGGTCCACGCGCCGATCGCACGGGCCCGGCGCCGCTCGGCGGGCACGGCGTGCGTGATGATCGACAGGCACACCGGGCCGAGGATCGCGCCGCCCACGGCCTGGACCGCCCGGAACGCGATCAGCAGGTCCACCGAGGACGCGAGACCGCACAGCACCGAACCGGCCGTGAACACCAGGAACCCGGCCAGGAACACACGCCGCCGCCCGATCCGGTCCGCCGTGGCACCGGCGAGCACCATCAGGGACGCCACCAGCAGGTTGTAGGCGTCGACGGTCCACTGCATCCCGGCGACCGAGGCATGCAGATCCCGCTGAATGGCAGGCAGCGCCACATTGAGACCGGTCGCATCGAGACCGGCCATGAACACCGCCAGACAGCAGATCGCCACGATCACCCGGACCGGGCGCCCGCCGGAATTCCGATAAGAACTCACGTGCTTCTCCAAAGGCGTTGGCGTATCCCCACGCTAGGAAGCACGGATCCGCCGCGGGACCGGACGACCGGTGGATGCACCGGATGACATGTACTCCACCGACCGGTGGAGGGTGCGGGAAACCCGGACGGACGATTGGTCGCCAATTCCGGCGGGAAGAATCAAGGAGGCCCGAAAGGTGCGGGCGGGGGAGGAAAACCACCGAGCCGCGCACGGAGAACGGGGCGAAACGCATGGAGACCAACACCCCCGGTGCACCGCGCTGGGAGGGCGTGCTCGAGGAACGGGCATTCGTCCAGTTCCCGATCGCGATCTCGGTCTACGACCGTGACAACCGGCTGGTGCGGGCCAATGACGAGATGCTCCGCATCACCGGCATCCCCGTGGACGAGATCCTGGGGCGAAGGCTCTCCGACTTCCTGCCCTACGCGCCGTTCGACGAGTTCACCAAGCTGATGGAGCAGGTCCTGAGCACCGGCCGGGCCATCCGGACGGACCGCCGCTTCGCCACGCCCGGCGACGGCCGCGAGCGCATGTGGGCCAGTTTCTTCACCCCCATCACGGACAGTGCGGGCCGCACGCAGGGGGTGACCATCGCCGCCCTCGACGTCACCGAGGAGTACCGCGCCCAGCAGCGGCTGGCCCTGGTCAACGACACGGGCGCCCGCATCGGCAGCACGCTCGACGTCAACCACACCGCCGTCGAGCTGGCGGAGTCCACCGTCGGCCGGTTCGCCGACTTCGTCTGTGTGGACCTGCTCGAGACGGTGCTCCACGGCGAACCGCCGCAGCCCGGGACCACGGGCGCCGTCACGCTGCGCCGCGCGGCCCACCGGGCCGTGTCGGGCGACTGCTCCGATGCCGCGGTGGGCCCCGGGGACACCCACTTCTACCCGCCGCAGTCCCCGCCCGCCCGCGCCCTCGCCGCCGACGAGGCGACCCTGTTCCGGTCCGGCGATCCGGGCGTGCGCCAGTGGGTGGCCGGCACCCCGGCGCTGCCCGGCAGCGTCCGCGGGCGCGGTGTCCACTCCATGATCGTCGTGCCGCTGAGCGCCCGCGACACCGCCGTCGGCCTGGTCATGTTCGTGCGGTACGGCGCGAGCGAGTCCTTCGAGGACCACGACCTGCTGCTCGCCGAGGAGATCGCCGCCCGGGCCGCGGTGTGCATCGACAACGCCCGCCGCTACGCCCGCGAACGCACCGTCGCCCTCACCCTCCAGCGCAGCCTGCTGCCCGCCCGGCTGCCGCAGCAGGCGGCCGTGGAGGTCAGCTACCGCTATCTTCCGGCCAGTTCACAGGCGGGCGTCGGCGGCGACTGGTACGACGTCATCCCGCTCTCCGGTGCCCGCGTCGCCCTGGTCGTCGGCGATGTCGTCGGCCACGGTCTGCAGGCGTCCGCCACCATGGGCAGGCTGCGCGCGGCCGTGCGTACGCTCGCGGACATCGACCTGCCTCCGGACGAACTCCTCACCCACCTCGACGACCTCGTCATCCAGCTGACCCAGGACGGGGACTCGGAGACGGGGGACAGCCGGACGGGGCCGCGCGAGATGGGCGCGGCGTGCCTGTACGCGGTGTACGACCCGGTGTCCCGGCACTGTGCGCTCGCCCGCGCGGGCCACCCGGCCCCCGTGCTCGTGACCCCCGACGGCAGGGCCGAGTTCCTCGAGCTGCCCAGTGGGCCGCCGCTCGGCCTGGGCGGACTCCCCTTCGAATCCTTCGAGTTGGAGCTGCCCGAGGGCAGCCTCCTCGCCCTTTACACCGACGGCCTGGTGGAGGGGCACGGCCACGACGTCGCCGTGGGGCTGGAGAAGCTCCGCGAGTCCCTGGCGCACCCCGCCCCCTCGCTGGAGCAGACCTGCGACAAGGTGATCGAGACCCTGCTGCCCGGGCGGCCGGCCGACGATATCGCGCTGCTCGTGGCCCGTACCCGTGCCCTGGCCCCGTGGCAGGTCGCCAGCTGGGATCTGTCGGACGATCCGGCCACGGTGGCCGACGCCCGCAAGGGCGTCGTGCGGCGGCTCGAGGACTGGGGGCTGGAGGACCTGTCCTTCACCACCGAGCTCGTCGTCAGCGAACTGGTCACCAATGCCATCCGGCACGGCGAACCGCCCATCCGGCTGCGGCTGATCCGGGACAGCTCCCTGATCTGCGAGGTGTCGGACGGCAGCAGCACCTCCCCGCGCATGCGCAGGGCCCGGGCCTTCGACGAGGGAGGCCGGGGCCTGCTGCTGGTCGCGCAGCTCACCGGGCGGTGGGGCACCCGGTTCACGGCCGCCGGCAAGACCATCTGGGCGGAGCAGCCGCTCACCGCCCCGGCCTGAGGCCGGAGCGGCGAGCGGGCGGCGTCAGTTGCGGGTCTTCGACGCGTTGCCGGCGGTCACGTTGACCGCCGCCCAGGCCTGGTCGACCGTCTTGTACTCGGTGCTGTCCGTGCCGTAGATGTCCGCGGCGGCCTGCAGCGTGGCCGTACGGGCGTCGTGGAAGTCGGAGGACGAGACCAGGTAGTTGGTGAGCGCCCGGTACCAGATCTTGATGCCCTTGTCCCGGCCGATGCCGGTCACCGTCGAGCCGTCGTAGGTGGGCGAGTTGTAGGAGAAACCGTTGACGGTCTTGCTGCCGCTGCCCTCGGCCACCAGGTAGAAGGCGTGCGAGGAGACGCCCGAGCCGGCGTGCACCTCACGGTCGTAGGAACCGGAGTCCCAGTAGTCGACCGTGCCCTCCAGCTTGTCCTGGGACGGCTGGTCCAGGCGGCGCAGGAAGCCCTGGTCGAGGCCCAGCTTCTCGCCGATCAGGTAGTTCGGCGGGTTGTTCGGGTTGTTGGTCGCGAACTCGACCGCGGTGCCGAAGATGTCGGCGTAGGACTCGTTGAGCGAACCCGCCTCGCCGAACTGGTTGCCCGATGAATCCACCCGGGTGGGCTGGAAGTTGGCGGTCTGCTCGACCACACCGTGGGTGAGCTCGTGGCCGGTGACGTCCAGGGCCACCAGGGGCTGCTTGAACGTCTGGCCGTCACCGTCGCCGTAGAGCATGCAGTGGCAGTCCGGGGACCAGAAGGCGTTGCCCACACCGTTGCCGAAGTGCACCATCGCGTTCGGGCCGACACCGTCGTTCTTGATGCCGTCGCGGCCGAGGGTGTTCTTGTAGAAGTCGTACGTGCTGGTGATGCCGTACTGGGCGTCCACCGCGGCGCTGCTCGGGTCGGAGCTGGTGCCGTCGCCCCAGCGGTTGGTGCTGTTGGTGAAGGCCTGGCCGCCCGCGAAGCTGCTGAGCTCCTGCCCGCCCGCGTTCCTGGTCTCGGACTGGCCGCGGGTCGGGTCCTTGAGCGTGAAGGAGTCCTGCGCGGTCTGGGTGGTGGTGAGGGAGACGCTGCCGTCGAAGATCGCGGAACCGGTGCCGGCCGCCTGCGCGGGGAAGTCCGTCGCCAGTGAATCGCGCGTCTTCCGGGGCGACTTGGAGGTGCCCGCACCCGGGGTGGCGGTCTGGCCCAGCGCCTTCAGCCGGGACTTGAGCTGCGGCGAGATGAACGCGTCGTTGTTCGGGGTGCTGCTCAGCACCTTGCCCGAGACGGCGTCCACGGTCACCGTGCGCGTGGTGCCCTTCTCGGCCTTGAGGGCGCCGGTGACCGTCACCTGGAAGGCGAGCACGGGCTTGCCGCTCGTGGCGTCGACCACCAACTGGGTGTGCCTGGCGGTGCCCTTGACCGACGCGGCTGCCTTCGCGGCCGCCTGACGCTGCGTCAACTTCGGCTGGACCGTGGGAACGGACAGCTGGTGGTGGGCCGCCCTGGTGACGCCGATGTAGCGGTGGTGGGAGTCGAGATGAATGATCAGGTCGCCGCCGATGACCGGAACACCCTTGTACGCCCGCTCGAAGCGGACGTGCTGCTTGCCCTCGGGGTCGACGAGCGCGTCCTTGGCCGTCAGGGTGTCCTGCTTGCCGACACCGGTCTGCCCGGCGTGGGCGAAGGCGGCGGAACGGGCCGCCTTCACCACGTCCGCACCGGCGGCCCGGGCCACGGCCGAGGCGGCCGTGTGCGTGGCCGGAGATGCCGTGGCCGCCGTGGCCGCGCCGGTCATCGTCGCCGCGGCAGCCACCGCGAGGGCGATGGTGAGTATTCGTCTGGAGGGTGTGGGGGATGTACGCACTGTTCAGCGCCCTTTGGTCGTAAGGGCGGTGCTGTCACTCGTGCACCGCGGGACCCCGTGGTCCCGCGCAGACAATGCATGCGTTGGCATGGTCATGCAAAGACGTGTTACACGCTGTTAACCGCGGTTGATCAACTCTTGACCTGAATCCAGCGGAGAGTGAACGAGGCGTGACTTCATGTCCATTTGGCGAACAGGATGTGACAAGAAGCGTTCAGGTTGCCGTAGTTCGGGCAGTGATCAGCATGTGAGACGCGGCGTCACCCGGTGCGCGAGAGCCATCACGCATACGGCCAGTCGCCGCCCGGAACCGGTGTCCCGGCGGCGCGCAGCAGCCGGGACATCCGGTCCCCGGCGAGGTATACCCATGCGCGGACAAGGCCGCCGCTGTCGGGCAACACGTCGCGCGCGACGCGGTCGTAGAGGTTGCCGGGAGCGCCGGGAGTGCATTCCTCCAGCGCGTCGAGGGCGGCGAGCACGGCGGCGTGGTGCGCCGGGGCGAGCGTGATCAGCTCGCCGCGGACCGTACCGTCCGGCGCGGCCACCGCATACGGGTAGCCCGGCCCCTCGTAGAGCATCGCGCCCCGCAGCGTGGCGGGTTCCTCGGCGGTCGTCCGGCCGTGCAGGAAACGGTCGTGGTTGTGCTGCCCCGGACGCAGGGTGCCGTACACGAAGACGGGCAGTTCGGGCTCCACGCCCGTCACCCTAGGCGGCCCCGTCGCACCCGGTCGAGCAGGCCGCCCGCCACCCCCGCGACCAGGCCCCACAGCGCGCCGAGCCCGGCCAGTGGCAACAGTCGTGCCCGCAGCCACACCTCGTTCCCGAAGGCGTCGACGTCCCCGATCCCGATCAGCGACAGGCCGTAGCGCGCCGAGACATGGGTGAGCCCGCCGACGGCGAGCAGGGCCACCGCCAGCGTGACCGCGAGACTCACCGCGAGCCGCACCAGGCCGGTCCGCGCGGGGGAGAGCACGGCCGTCAGCACCCCGGCGGCCAGCAGTGCGAGCGCCGCGAGGAGCACCAACACCCAGGCACGGCCGTCCTGTTCGGAGAGCGAGGCGTAGTCCACGGTGCCGGGCCGTCCCCCGCGGCCCCGCAGCACCGCCGCGAGCGCCTGGGGCATGGGCAGCCCGATGCCGTGCGGCATCTGCCCCTCCCACGAGCCGCCGAAGCCGACGCCGAACGCGATCCAGACGAAATTGGGCAGCCCGAGCAGCAACACGGCTGCCGTCCGCGCCGGATGGCCATGAGTGAAGAGGATCACCACGCCGGCCACCACGCCCACGGCCACGTACGCCAGCAGCACCGCCACCGTCGCGCACACGGCCGGCCGGACCGTCTCCCGCACCCGTCGCAGCCGGCCCGGCAGCGGTGTACGGCGCGTCACCACGACCGTCACGGCCAGCAGCGCCAGCAGCCACAGCAGCCCGCGGCCGAGCGTGGGGAGCACGGCCGCCCGGAAACCGATCTCCGGCGTCACCCCCAGGGCCTCGCCGATGTCGTTGAGCACCGACCCGCCCAGGTCGAGCCGGAACGTGTGCCGGGCCGCCAGGGCGGTGAGCAGCAGGGCGAGCAGCCACAGGACGACCGTGCGCCCGGCCCGGCCGAGCAGCTCCGG
Organism: Streptomyces sp. SX-6; assembly: GCF_059089585.1. Lineage (NCBI taxonomy): Bacteria > Bacillati > Actinomycetota > Actinomycetes > Kitasatosporales > Streptomycetaceae > Streptomyces > Streptomyces sp. SX-6. The sequence goes on from NZ_JBTHHU010000014.1 coordinate 138,743, forward strand.
ACCGTCCGCCGGGGCACGGCGCAGCGGACGCAGGAAGGCCGCGGCGAGCGTCAGCGCCCCGGCCAGGGTCACCGAGAGCGGTACGGCGGTGAGCGTCGCACCCGTACGGCCGAGGAAGCCCGCACCTCCCGTCAGCTCCACCGAACCGCCCGCCGCCGCGGTCACCGTGGCCGCGAGCACGGCCGGGAACGCCCCGGACGGCAGATCGCCGGCCCCCGCCGCCCACAGCCCCAGCGAGGCGACGACCAGCATGGCCGCCACCGCCGCGACGACCGTGGCGACGGCATCCCCCCAGAGCCTGAGTGACCGGAGCACGCGATCAACGTAAGCCCCGCCGCCGGGCACCACCCGCCCGCGCGGGCGCCCGGGGGACAGCCTCCCGCTTGCGGGACGTCACGGATTGAGACACACAATGTGCACAGATGTCGTGAAATCCCATCAGTCACAGGGAAGCCGAGGAGGAGGCCGTGTCGTCCGAGCCGACCTCCGCCGCCCTGAAGCAGGTCCGCGCACGATGGGCGCCCCTGCTGCTGATGTCGGCGGCCGTGGTCTACAACGACTGGGTGCTGGAGTTCCTCCTGCCCACCGGGCTCGACCCCCGGCACTCCTACGTCAGCGAGCTCTACGCCACCGACCAGCGCTTCCACGTCCTGTTCGGCACCGTCGAACTCGTCGCCGCAGTCCTGGTGACGGCGGGCGCCCTGCTGGCCCGCGGGCGACGGACCGGCCGCTGGGCCACGGCCGGATGCTGGTGCCTGGCCGCCTTCGGCGCGGCCTCCGCGGCCGATGTGATCGTGCCGATGAGCTGCGCCCCCTCGGTGACGCGCGGCTGCGAGGCGGTCCTGTCCTGGCACACGGCGACCAGCGCGCTCGTCCACGCCGCACTGTTCGCCTCGATGGCCCTGTTCACCGTCGCCGCCCGCGCCGACCGGCCCCGCTGGGCGGCCGTCCGCCGCTGGACCCCCTGGATGCCGGTCGCCGCGCTGGTGGCGGCGGTGGCCACGACCGGCCCGCTGCTCGGCCGGCCGGGCTGGCACGGCGTACCGCAGCGCGCCCATCTGGTGCTGGTCGGCGCGTGGTTCGTCCTGGTCGCCGCGGCGGTGCGCGCGGACGCGAGAGCGCGGCGGTAGACGGTGGCCCGGCGCCGGACCGTCCTGTGCGGGGCGGCGGGCCTCGTCCTCGGCGCGGCCGGCTGCTCCGGCACCCGCCCGCCGGACACCGCCCGCACGCCCTCCGCGGCACTGCCCTCCACCACGGCCTGGCAGCCCGACCCGTCGGACATCGCACCCGAGGTGAAGCAGCGCGCCGTACGGCTCGTCACGGCGCTCGGCGCCTGGCCGCCCGGCGGCGGAGGCGCGGCACAGGCACGCGCCCGGGTGGCCGGACTCGGCCTGCCCGACGACCTCGCCGGCCAGGCCGGCCCGCTGCGGCCCGCCGCGGACGAGGCCGCGCTCGAGGTGATCTGCGCCCAGTACGGCGGCATCCTGGCCGCCTCCGCCAGCGTCCTCGTCGTCTGCCGGCAGTGGACCCGGACCGGTGACGGGCCCGTCACCGCGGGCGGCACGACCGTGGACGTACGCCTGTCCCGGCAGCGGAACGGCTGGACGGTGACCGCGCTGCGCCCGGGCTCGCCCGGGCCGGCGGCACCCGCCCTTGCCGCCGAGGCGCGCGAGGTGCTCGCCGAGCGGCGCATCCGGCTGCCGCCCGCCGCCGAGGCCGACATCCGCAGCGGCGCGGTGCACCCCGGCGTGCTCCGGGCGCTGCTCCGGCTCGCGGGCACCTACCGCATGGACGTCAGCGTCGTGGTGTCCGGGCACCCGCTCCAGGTCTTCGGCACCCGCAAACCCAGCGACCATCCGCTCGGCCGGGCCCTCGACGTCTGGCGCATCGACGACCGCGCCGTGCTGAAGGCCCCGAGGCCGCTCGTCGAGACCTTCATGCGCGACGCCGCCGCGGCCGGGTCCTACAACGTGGGCGGGCCGCTGCGGCCCCCGGGCGGGGCCACGGCCAACCAGTACTTCACCGACGACACCCACCACGACCACGTGCACCTCGGCTTCACCGGCTGACGGGCGTCGACGGGCATCAGCCCTTCGTCCGGGCGCGCACCAAGGGGTGGGCGGGGTCGTCCTCCCGGCCGGGGCCCGGCAGTGGAAGCAGCTCGTCCGGGGCGAGTTCGGCGCCGCAGCAGCCGCACACGTAGCGCGGGTCCGCGTCGTGGCCGCAGGCCGTGTGCACGACCCGGGTGGGCGGACCGTCCCCCGCCGGCAGCCAGCGGTCGCCCCACCGCTGCAGGGCCATCAGCACGGAGAACAGGTCCCGCCCCCGCTCCGTGAAGCGGTACTCGCTGCGGGTGCCGCTCGGCCCGTAGCCGTGGCGCTCGAGGACGCCCCCGTCCACCAGACGCGTGAGCCGGGCGGTCAGCACATTGCGGGCGATGCCCAGGTCGCCCTGCATCTCCTCGAAACGCTTGCGGCCGAGGAAGACCTCGCGCAGGACCAAAGGCGTCCACCACTCACCGATCAGATCCACGGTGCGGGCGATCGAGCAGTCGAGACCGGCCAGGCTGGCTCGTTTCATGATCGGAGCCTAACAGGGACAGTTGCGTGACGATACGGGTCAACTCCCGCCCGCCACCGGCCCGGACGGCACGCCCCACGCCTCCGGCACCCGCCAGCCGCGCCACTCCTCCCACCAGGCGCCGCCCTGCTCCACCAGAGCGGCCACCTCCTCCGCCGCCCGCCGCACCGCCTTCTCCTCCCGCGCCGTGAAGCCCCCCGACCGCACCCGCTCCTCGAACTCGTCGACGTCCTTCCACCGGTACGGCGATCCGTCCGCGGGGATCCACAGGTCCAGCTCCAGGTCCAGGGTGTCGAAGCCGTGCTCCGTACGGCGCATCGGCTCCTGGAAGTTGACGTACCAGCCCTGGAACCGGCCGTTCTCGCGGCGCCCCCACACCGCGTACCACTCGCCCGGCCGCTGGAGCTGGAGCACGCCCTCCGACTGCCATACGGGCTCGAAGGCGCTCCACGGGTGCGGGCCCCAGCGGAACGGGCCGCCGCCGAAGGCGAGCGGCGTCCCCTGGGCCAGATGGACCGCCAGGGTGTGCCCGTCGTCGGCGGCCACCCGCACCGGATACGTGAGCCACTCACGGCCGTCCAGGACCTCGCGACGCGTGATCCCCTGCCCGACAGAAAAGATCTTCGACATGTCCGTGACCTTAGGGGACAGCCGATGATCCGCCCGATATCACCCGATCCAGTGATTGTCGGTCCGGTCCTCCCGGCCCGACCCTGGAACCCTGGCAGAGCGCACCGTACAACCGGTCGGCGCCGCCCTCGCAGAGGAGGGGAACCATGATGAACCCGCCGCTGACGGCGGCCTCCGCGCCTCCGGCCGCCGAGCCGCCCAAGCCGCCCCACGCGTGCGAACTCCCCGCCGGGGAACGGCCCGGCCCGGTGTGCTCCGCCTGGCGCGCCCCCGCCTTCACCGCCGTCGAGCTCGCCGCGGAGGTCACCGCGTACTCCGGGCAGTGGTAGCGACCCATGGGGGACACGGGGGAGGAGCGGGCGGCCGGCACCGAGGACTTCACCGCGGCCCTGCACGCCTACGCCGATCGGTACTGGCACCGGCACCCGCTCCATCTGCGGCTGCACCAGGGTGAGTTCAGCCATGACGAGCTGCGCCGGTGGATCGCCAACCGGTGGTACTACCAGAAGTGCCTGCCGCAGAAGGACGCCGCCATCGTCGCCAACTGCCCCGTGGCGGAGGTCCGCCGTCGCTGGGTCCGGCGCATCGCCTACCAGGACGGCGCCTCCGACGGCACAGGCGGCCACGCCCAGTGGCTCGACCTCGCCGAGGCCGCCGGGCTCACCCGCGCCGAGGTCCTCGACGAGCGCCACGTCCTGCCCGCCGTCCGGTTCGCCACCGACGCCTACGTCACCTTCGCCCGCACCCGGCCCTGGACCGAGGCCGTCGCCGCCTCGCTCACCGAACTGTTCTCACCGGGCCTGATGCGCGAGCGCCTCGCCGCACTGCGCACCCACTACCCCTGGGTCGCCCCCGCCGGGCTCGGCTACTTCACGGCCCGTCCCGACGCCGCCGCCGAGGACGCCCGCCACGCCCTCGGCCTCGTCACCGCCTACTGCACGACACGGCAGCAACAGGACGCCGCGCTCGGCGCGTTGGCGTTCAAGTGCGATGTGCTCTGGAGCATGCTCGACGCCCTCGAGCACGCCGGCCGGGCGGGGTGAGCCGATGACCGGCGACCGGACCCGGTGGCGGCTGCGCAGCGGCGTCCGGCTGCGCCACGACGCCGTGCGCGACACCGGCGTACTGCTGCACCCGGAGGGTGTCCTCCTGCTCAACGAGACGGCCATGGCCGTCCTCGAACTCTGCGACGGAACCACCGACCTCGTCGGCGTCACCGTCGCTCTGTCCCGGACGTACTCCGCCGTCGAGGCCGAGGACGTCCGGGCCTTCCTCTCGAGCATGGCCGAGCGGCGGATCGTCGAACCAGCGGCCGGTCCCCGGTGAACCGGCCGCTGGGCATGCTCGCCGAACTCACCTACCGCTGCCCGCTGCAGTGCGCCTACTGCTCCAACCCCCTCGACCTGGGCGACCGTTCGGCGGAGCTCACCCTGGCGCAGTGGCGCTGTGTCCTCGGCGAGGCCCGCGACCTCGGGGTGCTCCAGGTCCTCCTCTCCGGCGGGGAACCCCTCCTGCGCCGGGACCTGGCGGGCATCGTCGCGCGCGCCCGTGAACTCGGCCTCTACATCAGCCTGATCACCGGCGGCCAGACCCTGTCCGCACGGCGCCTCGCGGAACTCACCACCGCCGGCCTCGACCACGTGCAGCTCAGCGTCCAGGACGCCGAGGCACCCGGCGCGGACGCCATCGCGGGCCGCCCCGTGCACCGGCGCAAGCTGGCCGCCGCGGCCCGGGTCAAGGAAGCGGGCCTGCCGCTCACGGTCAACGTCGTCCTGCACCGCGCCACCATCGGTCACACCGGCGCCCTGATCGAACTCGCCGAACGGCTCGGCGCCGACCGGCTCGAGCTCGCCAACGCCCAGTACTACGGCTGGGCGTTGCTCAACCGCGCCCGTCTGCTGCCCACCCGCGAGCAGCTCGCCGAAGCCGAACCGGTGGTGCGCGCCGCACGCGAGCGGCTCGCCGGCCGGATGGAGATCGTGTACGTGACGGCCGACTACCTCGACGGCCTGCCGAAGCCCTGCATGCACGGCTGGGGGAGCCGCCAGCTGACTGTGGCCCCCAACGGCGACGTGCTGCCCTGCCCCGCCGCGGCGCAGATCCCCGGCCTGGGCGTGGTGAACGTCGCCGACGCCCCGCTGGCCGACATCTGGTTCCGCTCCCCGGCGTTCACCAGGTTCCGCGGCACGGACTGGATGGCCGAGCCCTGCCGCAGCTGCCCGCGCAAGGAGATCGACCACGGGGGCTGCCGCTGCCAGGCGTTCCAGCTGACCGGCGACGCCGCCGCCACGGACCCCGCCTGCCCTCTCTCCCCGCACCACGCACTGGTCACCGGGGCCGCACGGGACCCGGACGCCGTACCCGTCCGGAGGATGCCATGACGGTCCCGGTCACCACCCAGCACAACGACAACCGGCGCACCGGCGCCAACCCGCTGGAGACGGCACTGCGCCCGGACACCGTCGGCCCGCACACCTTCGGCAGGCTCTTCTCCCGCGCCGTGGACGGCGAGGTCTACGCCCAGCCGCTCTGCCTGCGCAACGCCGTCTACGTGGCCACCATGCACAACAGCGTGTACGCCTTCGACGCCCAGGACCCCGCCGCCTCGACACCGCTGTGGCACACCTCGCTCGGGCCCCCGGCCCCGCTGCCCGACCCCGATATCGGCCCCTCGGGATACCACGACATCGCGGTCGAGGTGGGCGTGCTGAGCACCCCTGTCATCGATCCGGACCGGAGCGTCCTGTACGTCGTCGCCTTCACCAAGGAGCACGACGGCTACCACCACACGCTGCACGCCCTCGACACGGACACCGGCCGCGAGGTCCTCACACCGGTCCGGATCGCCGCCACCGTGCCGGGCAACGGCGACGGCAGCGTCGGCGGCCGGATCACTTTCACCAGCGAACGGCAGCTCCAGCGCTCGGCGTTGACCCTGGCCAACGGCAGGGTGTACGTGGCGTTCGCGTCGTACGGCGACCGGAGCCCCTACCACGGCTGGGTGTTCGGGTACGACGCGGGAACCCTCAGGCGCACCGGCGTGTACAACACCACCCCCGACACCGGGCTGGGCGGCATCTGGCAGGCGGGCCAGGGCGCGGCCGTCGACGAGCACGGCCACTTGTACGTCATGACCGGCAACGGCGGCTTCCGCACGGACGGTTCGAACCTCGGCGACTGCTTCGTCAAGCTCACCCCCGACCTCACCGTCGCCGACTGGTTCTCGCCCTTCGACAACGCGGTCCTCGACCGCATCGACGCCGACCTCGGTTCGGCCGGCCCCCTGCTCCTCCCCGGCACCGGCCTGGTGCTCGGCGGCGGCAAGATGAGCAAGTTCTATCTGCTCGACACCGCGAACATGGGCCACTTCCAAGCCGGTTCCGACAGCCAGATCGTGCAGAGCTTCCAGGTCGTGGCACCGGGCGTGCTCACCCACCACATCCACGGCGGCCCCGCCTACTGGGACTTCCCCGGCGGGCCGTGGGTGTACGTCTGGCCCGAGAACGCCGCCCTGCGCGCCTACCGTTTCACCGGCGGAAGCTTCCTGACGAGCCCCGTGTCGACCAGCACCACCACGGACCCCACGGGCGTGCCGGGCGGGTCACTGGGGATGCCCGGCGGCATGCTGTCGCTCTCCGCGCACGGCGGCGACCCCGCGACCGGGCTGCTGTGGGCCTCCCACCCCTACAAGGACGACGCCAACCAGCGGGTCGTGGCCGGTGTCCTGCGCGCCTACCAGGCCTCCGACCTCACCCACGAGGTGTGGAACAGCAAGATGGACGCGGCCCGCGACGACGTCGGCCTGTACGCGAAGTTCGTCCCCCCGACGGTCGCCAACGGCAAGGTCTACCTGGCCACGTTCTCCGGCGCCCTGCACGTGTACGGCCTGCTCGGGGTGTGACGGTTCACCCGGACGGCCCGCAGGGCGGGCGGCCCCGGGGCGGGCGGCGGTCCCCTTGACCCATGGCCTCACCGACACCGGAACCGACACCGGAACCGACACCGAAGCCGACACCGAAGCCGACACCGACACCGCCCCGCCCCGCGCCGCCCGCGGGTCTGAAGCCGGGGCTGTGGTGGCACTGCCTGGGCGGCGGCCTCGCCCTGTGGCTGCTCGCCCTGGTGGTCACGTACGCGACCCAGAACACCAACCTGCTGCCGACCCTGATCCTGCTCGGCAGCTTCCTGGTCCCGGGCTGCTTCGCCCTGTGGGCGTACGAGAAGCACGGCCAGGTGTACGGACTCGGCCTGCTCATCGGCTGCTTCGTCGTCGGCGGCGTGCTCGGGGTGCTGGGGGCCTCCGTCCTGGAGTACTACCTGCTGCACCCGTCGGTCGGCCTCTTCCTCGGCGTCGGCCTCATCGAAGAAGCCGTCAAAGCCCTCGCCCTCGTCCTGCTGCTGCGCCGTCACCCGGACATCCGCGGCCGGCGCGCGGGACTGGTGCTCGGCGCGGCGGTCGGCTTCGGCTTCGCCGCCTTCGAGAGCTCCGGCTACGCCTTCAACGCCCTGCTCACCGTCCGGGGACTGTCCCTGCGCGGACTGGTCGAGACGGAGATCCTGCGCGGCCTGCTGGCGCCGTTCGGCCACGGGCTGTGGACCGCGATCCTCGGCGGGGCACTGCTCGCCGAGCGCCGCGACGGCCGCTTCCACCTCACCGGCCGGGTGATCGCCACCTACCTGGGCGTGTCCGTACTGCACGCCCTGTGGGACTCGATGAACGGCATCGCCGTCTGGCTCGTCTACGCGCTGACGGCGACCAGCACCCAGCGCACCCTGTTCGAGTACGGCTACCTGCCCCGCCCCACCGGTGAGCAGAAGCACCTCTACACCCTGTTCTCCGACGGCGGCCTGGTGGTCATCGGCCTGGTCGGCGTGGCCTGGCTGCTGTCGTCGGCATCGCGGGCGCGCAGGGACACCCCCTAGCACCCGCGACTTTGGTCGACGGTCCGCGCGACCTTCGGCGAACGTCCCGGGCGCCCGGATCTGCCTATGGTGCCTGGCATGGCAGTGACATCTTGGGCCCGCGACCTGTGGGTACGGCTGACGGCACCGGGCCAGTGGTCCCGGCGGCGGATCGCCCTGGAGAGCGGGCTCGCCCTGGTGCTCGCCGTGCTCGCGGCGGCAGCGGAGGACGGCTTCGGGGACGGCGGGACCGGTACGGTCGTCCTGGTCGCCCTCGCCACCGCGGCAGTCTCCCTGATCCGGCGCGCACTGCCGGCGACCGCCCTGATCGCCGCCGCCGTGCTGACCGCGCTGAGCGGCGGGGCCTTCGGCCTGCTGCTGATCGTCGTCGGATGGTCCGCCGGGCGCAGGATCGGCGGAGTGCTGCGGGCCCTGTCCGCCTTCAGCGCGGCCTTTGTGCTCTACGGGGTGATCACCCTCTCGTTCGAATCGCATGCGTTGCCGTACGTCGTCTTCACAGCGCTCTTCTTCCTGGTGACCACGGTCGTCCCGGGCCTCGCCAGCCGCTACTGGGCCCAGCGGCACGCCCTGCTGCAAACCCTCCGGGAACGCAACCTCCAGCTCCTGCGCGAGCGTGAGATGGTCGCCGGCCAGGCACGGATGCGCGAACGCCAGCGCATCGCCCGGGACATGCACGACAGCCTCGGCCACCAGCTCGCCCTGATCGCGGTGCAGAGCGGTGCGCTCGAGGTGTCCAGCGGGCTCACCGATCAGCAGCGCGAGGCGGTCGGGGTGCTCCGGGAGGCATCGGTCGCCGCCATGCACGAGCTGCGTGCGGTGGTCGGCGTCCTCAAGGACGGCACCGTCGAGGACGAACAGCCCGCCTCACGGGGCGTGGCGGGCATCGGCGGACTCGTCGACGCGTCCACGACGGCGGGTATGCGGGTCCGGCTCGAGCGATCGGGGGAACCGCGCCCGCTGTCCCCGGCGGCGGACCACGCCGGGTACCGCATCGTGCAGGAGGGGCTGACCAACGCGTACAAGCACGCGCCCGGCGCGCCCATCACCGTCGGTCTGCACCACGAGCAGGACTCCCTGGTGGTGGAGGTCGTCAACGGGTCCGTACCGCAGGACGCCGCCTGCCGGGAGGCGGCGGTCAGCGGCGGCCAGGGGCTCACGGGGCTGCGCGAGCGGGTCCGGCTGGCCGGCGGGATGCTGCACGCCGGACCCGTGGACGGCGGCGGCTTCCGGCTCGGGGCGGTCCTCCCGTACGGCGCGGGGGAACACCCGGAGACGACCATCGTCGAGGCGGGCGACGACTTTCGGCAGCAGATGCGGACCGTGGCTCCGGGCGACGGTGGACCGGTCATCGACGGGCTGGATCCACGTGAGGAGTTCAAGAGCATCATGAGCGTCAGGAAGAGCAACGGCTGTCTCGTCGGCTTCGGGGTCGCCCTCGTGATCCTGGCGGGCCTGGCTCTGCTGGTCGTGCTGGGGGTGAGCAAGCTCATGGACGCGGCGAACAAGGCGATGATCGGGCCCAAGGAGTACGCGTCGATCCAGGTCGGCACGTCCGAGGAGAAAGTACGCAAGCAACTGCCCTCGGGAAAGTCCTTCCTGACGTCCGACCTGAAGGGCAAGGGTCCGGCCGTGCCGGCCGGTGCCAAGTGCCTCAGCCTGCTGTCCACCGACTCCTCGGGGCCGCTGAACGAGGACACGGTGTACCGCTTCTGCTTCAAGGACGGGAAACTGATCGAGAAGCGTGAATTCCATGTCAAGAACGATCAGTAGCAGGAGACAGAGTGATCCGCGTCCTCATCGCCGATGACGAGCCCTTGATCAGGGCGGGCATCAGGATGATCCTGACCTCGGCCGACGACATCGAGGTCGTGGCCGAGGCGGCGGACGGGCGCGAGGCGGTCGAGCTGGCCCGGCGGCACACGGTGGACGTCGCCCTGCTCGACATCCAGATGCCGGTCCTCGACGGCCTGGCCGCACTCGCCGAACTCGGGCGCACGGCTCCGGGCGTCCGGGTGCTGATCCTGACCACCTTCGGCGAGCGCGACAACGTCCTGCGGGCCCTGCGGCACGGCGGGGCCGGCTTCCTGCTCAAGGACTCGGCACCCGCCGAGCTGATCGGTGCCGTACGCGCGGCGGCCGCGGGCAACGCCTATCTGTCGCCCGCCGCGACCCGGCACGTGGTGGACTCCCTCGCGACGGGCGACACCGCCACGCGCGGCGAGGAGGCCCGCCGCCGGGTGGCCGCCCTGAGCGAGCGCGAACGCGCCGTGCTCGCCCTGCTCGGCGAAGGGCTCTCCAACGCCGACGCCGGGCGGCGGATCCACATGAGCGAGGCCACGGTGAAGACGTACGTCAGCCGGATCCTCGCCAAGCTGGAGTGCGAGAACCGGGTCCAGGCCGCCCTGCTCGCCCGCGACGCGGGGCTGGGGGCGTAGGGCGTGTCCGGTGGGGTGTCCCCGTGACCGTGGTGGTGGCCGTGGTGTTCGCGCTGCTGACGGCGCTGAGCAACGCCTCGGCCACGGTCCTGCAGCGCAAGGCGGCGCGCGACGTGCCGCCGGGCGGCGGCCTGCGCCCGCGGCTGATGCTCGACCTGATGCGCCACCCGGTGTGGTTCGCCGGGATCGCGGCGGTGATCTGCGCGGCGGTCTGCCAGGCCCTGGCCCTGACCTGGGGCTCGCTGGCGCTCGTCCAGCCGCTCTTCGTCACCGAGCTGCCGTTCGCGCTGCTGATCGGCTCCGTGGTCCTGCGGCGCCGGCTGCCGGGCCACGGCTGGGCCGCGGTGGCCGCCGTCGCCGTGGGCATCGGCCTCGCCCTCGGCGCGGCGGCACCCTCCGGCGGCCGCACGCCGTTCGCTCTCGGGCCCTGGATCGCCGTACTGGCGGCGACCGGCGGCGCCGTCGGCCTGTGCGTCGCGGGCGCCCTGAAACGCCCCGGCGGCCGGGCCCGCGCCGCGCTCTTCGGCGCCGCCGCGGCCATCGCCTACGCGCTGACCGCCGCCCTGATGAAGGCCGCGGCCACCAGGTTCGGCGACGACGGCGCCGGAGCGTTCCTCACCGCCTGGCAGACCTACGCCTTCTTCGCCTCCGGAGCCTGCGCGCTGTTCCTGCTGTCCCACGCCATGACCTCCGGGCCGCTGGTGGCCTCCCAGCCCGCGCTCACCCTGGGCGACGCGCTCGTCAGCCTGTCCCTGGGCGTCCTGCTCTACGGAGAGCACGTACGCGCCGGGTGGTGGCTGGTCCCCGAGGCCGCCGGGGTGCTCCTGGTGACCTGCGGGACGCTGGTCCTCGCCCGGGTGGAGACCACCGCGACACCGCCAGGCTAGGGGGTGTCGCGGTGGGTCGGCATCGGACACCTCCTAGGCCCTACGCCGGGTCGGAGCGGTCGCCGTCGAGCAGCAGTTGCGGGACCTGGCGGAACGTCCAGCCCGAGCCCTCGCGGGTGAACACCCACACAAGGTCGAACCGTTCGTCCGGCCACTCCGCGGGCGGCGCGGGCCGTACCGTCCCGAGACCCTTGACGATCGCGGAGATCCGGTGGTGCTCCCAGGACACCAGGGTGACGCCGTGCCGGGCGGCGATCTCCTTGGCCAGCGCGGACTCGTCGTCCGTGCGGTAGCCGAGGTTCAGCCGCTGCCCGAGCTTCGCGGCCAGCGGGGTGACGGTCTCGCTGGGCCGCAGGCCCGACTTCCCGCCGTGGTGGGGAGCGGCGGCGTAGACGGCCGTGGGACGGCGCAGCCCCGGGCGCAGCGGCGTGCCCCCGTCGGGCGCGAACAGCCCGACCAGCGCGCCCGCGCGCTGCCAGCCGCGCACCAGCAGGGCGTGGTCGTTCTGTTCGCCTTCCTCGGTGATGCCGAAGGGAGGCTTGTCGCCGTTTTCTTTGGGTTTCTCCCCATGCCGGATGATCATGACGGTGTCGGGTCCGGAGGCGTCCGGCGCGGAGGAGGCCCGCGTCGGCTGTATGCTCGCCGCCGCGTGTCCCGCACTCTTGCCGCAGGCGGCCATCACCGCGCCGGAGGCGCCGGTCAGCCCCATCACCGTGGCCATGCGCAACAGGGTTCTGCGGGGGGTGACTTCGGGAGTTTCGGTCATCCGTTCCTTATAGCGGATCACCCGGCGCCGCAGCCAGAGTGTGATCAGACCTGCGTGATCAGACCTGCGTGATCAGACCTGCCGCCCCAGCCGGGCGAGGAGATCGGTCCAGGAATCCGCCCCGGACGGCACCGGCACCGGCTCCGCGAACAGCCCGGTCGCCGACAAGTCCTCCGCGTACGGCCCGAATTCGCGCACCGCGAACGAGACGAGCGCCCGCGAGGGGCGCTCCGGCGCCCCGATCGCCCGGGACAGGTCCCACGCGTGCACGATCAGGTCGGCCGTCATCTGCGAGCAGTACGCGTCGGCGGCGGACGGGCCGTACGACAGCTGCACGGTCCGGGCGAGGGCGCCGCGCGCGGCGAACGCCTCGCGGGCCCCGGCGGCCGCCGCGTCCCACGCGGCGGCGGGGGCTTCGCCGAGCAGGTCGCCGTCGAGCGAGTCCCCGAGGTCCCCGACGGCCGCACCCGTCAACAGCGGCGGCGCCCACAGCTGTTCCACCGTGAGGTGGTTCACCAGGCCCCGCACCGTCCACTCGGAGCACGGCGTCGCCGCGCCCCACTGCCGGGGCCCGATGGCATGCACCCGGTCGGTGAACAGATCGAGCGCCTCGCCGTGCCGGGCGAGCAGGGTTCGCCGCGTGTCGGTCATGGGATCCAGGATCCGCGCCCCCGGAGACCGCGGCCACCCGGCCTCCGCGGCCCGCATCGGCCGAACGGCCCTCTGGGCGTGATGACCGACACAAGCGGTGCGAGGGTGCCCCTGAGGAGGTGTGGCCATGATGGATCGCCCGCTGGTCGTGGGCGTCGACGGATCCGCCGGCAGCCGGATGGCGCTGGACTGGGCCGTGGACGAGGCGGCCCGCCACAGCCTGCGGCTGCGCGTGGTCTATGCCTCGCTGTGGGAGCGCTACGAGGGCAGGCTCCAGCCGCCCGACAGCACCCTCTCCGCCGAGGCGCTGGCCGAGGAACGCGTCGCCGCCGTCGCCCAGCGGCAGGCCAGGGACCGCAACCCGGAGCTCGAGGTGAACGCGGAAGTCCTGCCCGAGGAGGCGGTCAACGCGCTGCTGGAGGAGAGCCGCCATGCCGCCGCGCTCGTCACCGGACCGTCGGGCCGGGGCACCGTCACCGGCCTGTTCCTGGGGTCGGTGAGCCTCGCGGTCGCGGGCCGCGCCCACTGCCCGGTGACCGTGGTCCGTGGCGAGGAGCACAACATCCGCGGCGAGTGCGGGCGGATCGTCGTGGGCGTCGGCGACCCGGCCGAGGCCCCGGCCGCCCTGCGCTTCGCCCTGCGGGAAGCGGCCGTACGCGGCTGCGAGGTACGGGCCGTCCGCGCCTGGCGGTACCCCGCGCGCCAGTCGGTCGACAACTATCCGCTGCCCACCGACGACGCCCTCACCCACGAGGAACGCGCCGCACGGGAGCTGAGCGACCTGCTGCGCGAGCCGCACGAGGCGAACCCGGACGTCGTCGTCCACGGCGCGACGGTCGAGGGCCCCGCCCACCGGGTGCTCGTCGAGGAGTCGGCCACCGCCGACCTGCTGGTCGTCGGCTCCGCACGGCGCCATCGCGTACGCGGCTTCCAGCTCGGCCGCGTCAGTCATGTCGCGCTGCACCGCGCCGCCTGCCCTGTCGCGGTCGTCCCTCACACCTGACCCTCACACCTGACCCGCACACCTGACCCTCACCCGCCGCCCTGGAGCTCCACCGCGAGATCCACGAACTCCTGGACCAGCGGGCTGCGACGGGCGGCGTCCCACGCCAGGCAGACCCGGCTGGGGCCGATGTCGTCCACGGCGAGGGACCGGATGTCCGGGCGCGTGTAGAACGACACGACGGACCGCGGGAGGACGACCACACCGTGGCCGGCGGCGACGTGCTCCAGCTTCTCCTCGACCGTGCGCATGACGGGCAGCGCCCGGCGCCGCTCCGAGCGGGACTCCGCCGCGAGGTCCCGCCACTCCGGGACGGCGTCCGGGTCCTGCAGCAGGTGCTCGTCGGCGAGCTCGGCGATGCCGGCCGTCTCCCGGCCGGCCAGCCGGTGACCGACGGGCACCACCGCCATGCGCGGCTCGTCCAGCAACGGCCGCATCCGCAGGCCCCGTTGGTCGACGGGCAGCCGTACATAGCCGACGTCGACCCGGCCGTCACGGACGGCATCGGCCTGGTCGTCCCAGCCGGTACGGACCACGTCGACCGTCATATCGGGATGACGGTCGCGCAGGGCCTGCGCCGCAGGCGTGACGATGAGCCCGGGCACGAAGCCGACCGTGAACACCCTCGGCTCGCGCGCGGCCCGCGTGACCCGCCGCCGCAGGGCCTCGGCACTCGCCAGCAACGGGGCCGCGTCCGCCGCCAGTTGGACGCCGGCCGCGGTCAGCTCGGTCGACCGCCGCGAGCGCACGAACAGCTGCACCCCCAAGTCCTCCTCGAGCGACCTGATCTGACGCGAGAGCACCGGCTGCGCGATGTGCAACGCCTCGGCCGCACGGCCGAAATGCAGGTGCCCGGCGACCGCCAGGAAATACCGCAGCTTCCGCAGACTCAGGTCCATCAGCGCTTCTCCCCACCTCTGATGCCCTCACGGTATGACAGCCGCCGGAAAGGGTCTTGGACGGGGGCCGCCCCACGACCGCATCGTGGACACACCGGATCACCACTTCTCACCGGAGTTCCCACATGAACCTGCAAGGACAGCGCGTCGTCGTACTGGGCGGCACCTCGGGCATCGGACTGGCCACCGCCGAAGCCGCCGCCGCACAGGGCGCCGAGGTCACCGTCGTCTCCGGCAAGGGGACGAGCGTCGAACGCGCCCTGGCCGTGCTGCCTTCCGGCGCGCACGGACGGGTCGCCGACCTCACCGACACGACGGCGGTACGGGCCCTGTTCGACGGCCTCGGCGACTTCGACCACCTCGTGTTCACCGCCGGGGAACCGCCGCAGCTGGCCCCGCTGGACGGGATGGACCTCGACGCGGCCAGGGACCTCTTCTCGCTGCGCTTCTTCGGCGCCCTCGCCGCCGTGCAGGCCGCCCGCCCGCACCTGCGCCCCGGCGGCTCGGTCACGCTGACCACCGGCATCTCCAAGGACCGCCCGGCACCGGGCTGGACGGTCGCGGCGAGCGTCTGCGGCGCCGTCGACGCCCTGACCCGCGCCCTCGCGGTCGAACTCGCCCCGCTGCGGGTCAACGCCGTCTCGGCCGGTGTCGTCCGGACCCCGATGTGGACGGCGGCCCTGGGCGACGCCGACCGGGAACAACTCTTCACCGGCACCGCCGCGCACAACCCCACGGGACGGGTGGGCGAGGCCGCCGACATCGCCCGGGCCTTCCTGTTCCTCATCGGCCAGCCGTTCGCCACCGGGACGGTCCTCACGGTCGACGGCGGCGCGGTCCTCGTCTGACCCCGGCTCCCCATGTCCCCTGATGTGACATGGGCATTGCTATAGCCGATTTACCTGGACAAATATCGCTTTCCTCGGGAACCGAAACAGTGTTCCGATCATCTGTACGGATAGCGGGGGGTTGATTGCCCGCATGTCAGGGCTGTTTCGGTTTTTGGGAGGTCACTCAGTGCACGTCAGGTTGGGCCGTCGCCCCGTCCTGTTGATATCCGCCCTCACGGGTTCTGTTGTACTGACTGCTTGTTCGGGGGGGTCCGACAAGGCCGCGGACTCGGGGCCGGAGGCCAAGGTCACCGTCACTCCGGCCGTGAGCGGCAAGGAGACCAAGCTCGGTTCGCCGATCTCGGTGAAGGCCGCGGGAGGCAAGCTCACCTCCGTGGAGGTGAAGGACGACAAGGGGCACAGCGTGTCCGGCCGCCTGGCCGGTGACGGCAGCTCCTGGCAGTCCGACGGCAAGGTCATGCCGCAGACGACCTACACCGTCAAGACCGCGGCGGAGTCGGACAAGGGCCGGAAGTCCTCCGGAACCTCGTCCTTCACCACGCAGCAGGCGCCGAGCGTCAACAAGCTCACCAACACCCCGCAGAACGGGGAGACGGTCGGGACCGGCATGCCGGTCTCGATCCTGTTCGACCACAAGGTCGACAA
Source organism: Streptomyces sp. SX-6 (assembly GCF_059089585.1). Lineage (NCBI taxonomy): Bacteria > Bacillati > Actinomycetota > Actinomycetes > Kitasatosporales > Streptomycetaceae > Streptomyces > Streptomyces sp. SX-6. The sequence continues at coordinate 155,013 of NZ_JBTHHU010000014.1, forward strand.
GAGCAAGCGCGCCGAGATCGAGAAGGCGCTGAAGGTCACCACGTCGACGAACGTCGAGGGCGCCTGGGGCTGGGTGACCGACTACTCCGGCGCGGACCGCATCGACTGGCGGCCCAAGAGCTCTTGGCCCAGCGGGACCAAGGTGTCCGTCAAGGGCTCGCTCGGCGGCATCGACTCGGGGGAGGGCGGCTGGTTCGTCCGCGACTACGACTTCGGCTTCACGATCGGCGCCGACCACAAGGCCGTCATCGACGTTCCGGGCCACAGCCTGACCATGTACGAGAACGGCAAGGTCGTCGGCAGCGTCAAGGGCTCGGCCGGTTCCCTGGAGACCCCCACCCGCGGCGGCATCCACACGGTGCGCAGCAAGAACGCGGACGAGGTCATGGACTCGTCCACGATCGGCTACGGCAATCAGTGGTCGCTGGCCTCGAAGTGGGTGACCCACATGACCGCCTCCGGCACGTTCCTGCACTCCGCGCCCTGGAACAACGACGTCGGCGTCGTGAACAACAGCCATGGCTGCTTCGGCATGACCACCGAGGACGCCAAGACGGTCTACGACTTCCTGCCCATCGGCTCGACCGTCGAGGTCAAGGGCACGTCGAGCACGGTGAAGACCGACGTCGGCAACGGCCTCGAGGTCTGGCAGGAGACCTGGCCCGAGTGGCAGAAGCGCAGCGCGCTGAACAACAACAAGTGACTGGCCGGGCGGGCCGGGAGGAGCGGGGCTCCTCCCGGGCCGCTCCGGTTTTTCACCGGACCAGGGGCTCGACGTTGACCAGGGACGCGTACGGGCGGTAATGCCCGGCGGTCCCGGGCCCGTTGAGGAACTCGAGGCCCTCGATCTTCTCCAGCGCGGACCGCAGGCGCGGCGCCGTGTGCTCGGCGAAGCGGCGCCAGTGCCGCTCGTCTTCCCACTCGGCGAAGTTGAGCACCTGCTCGCCGTCCCTGGACAGGTGGAAGTGGGCGCCCAGCAGCCCCGGCACCCGCTCCTCCTCCAGTATCGCGAGCACCGTGTCGGCAAGCCGGTGCTGGGTGGCCGGGCCGTCCGTACGGAAGGCCGGGGTGACCAGCAGGCCCGGGGTGCCGCCGGCCGCGACATGGCTGCCGTACAGCGCGTACCGCACCAGGCCGGGCCGCTGGATGCCGGGAATTTCCGCGTCGATGCGGCTCACCGTCGCGGGACGCCGGGTGCGGGCCCATGTGCGGTGCGCGTCGTCGTCCGTCCACTGCGCGTAGAAGAGGACGCGCCGGCCGTCCTCGCCCAGGAACGCGGTCAGCGAGAGCATCGCGTCCGGACGGTCGTCGCCCTGGCGTTCCCATTCCGCCATCAGCAAGTCCGCCGCCTTGCGCTGGAGTTCGGGAGCCGGGACGATCCACTGGCTGATCAGGGCCGTACCGGCGTCGGGGCGGCGGACATCGGGAAAGAAGTGTGCGGTGGGCATGGCGGTCCTTTCGTGTTGCCGTGCCCGGCAGTCTTCTTCCTCAAGCGCGATTGAGGTCAAGCGGCGGACGTCACCGGGCCAGCCTCCCCAGCAGGGCCGACGCGGCCGCCACACCGGCGATCACCGCGGCCGACAGAACGGCGAAATCCAGACCGAGATGGGCGGGTGTGCCGATCAACAGCCCGCGCAGCGCGTCCACTTCATAGCTGAGCGGATTGCCCTTGCTGACCGTCTGGAGCCAGTGCGGCATCAGCTCGATCGGGTAGAGCGCGTTGGAACCGAAGAACAGCGGCATGGTGATGGCCTGTCCGATGCCCATGAGCCGGTCACGGGTCAGCACGAGCCCCGCGATCGTCATGGACAGGCAGGAGAAGAACGCCGCGCCGAGCAGCAGCACGGCCACCACGCCGAGCAGTTCGAGCGGGCCGGTGTCCAGCGTGACCCCTAGCAGGGCCGCGAGGACCAGGACGACCACCGCCTGCGCCAGCGCCCGCACCCCGGCGGCGAACGCCTTGCCCGTCACCAGGGCCGCTCTCGGCGTGGGCGTCACCAGCAGCTTGGTGAGCACGCCCGCGTCACGCTCCCAGATGATCTGGATGCCGTAGAAGATGGCGATGAACAGGGCCGACTGAGCGAGGATGCCCGGGGCCAGGTAGTCCAGGTACGGGACCGGGCCGGTCGGGATGGCGCGCAGCCGGGTGAAGGTCTCGCCGAAGATCAGCAGCCAGAGCGCGGGCTGCACGGCGCGGGTGACCAGTTCGGTGCGGTCGTGGCGCAGCTTCTCCAGCTCGACCAGGCACAGGGCGACGACCCGGCCCGGCAGCTGGCGCCAGACGGGCGGTACGGGCGTCTCAGCCCAGACGGCCGGCGGTGCGGCGGGTGCGGCGGACATCGCGAAGACCTCCTCCTCTGTCGGCGTCCCCCAGGTGATCCCCCGTGTGGTGGCGGAAGACGTCCTCGAGGCTCGCCCCCGGCCCCAGTTCGCTCTTCAGCTCCTGCGGGGTGCCCAGTGCCCGCAGCCGCCCGCGGTGCATCAGCGCGATGCGGTCGCACAGGGCGTCGGCCTCGTCCATGTAGTGCGTGGTCATCAGCACCGTCATCCCGGTGGCCGCGCGCAGCTCGGCGATGCGCTCCCACACCCCGGAGCGGGCCACCGGGTCCAGGCCGATCGTCGGCTCGTCCAGCACCAGCAGCCGTGGCCGGTTGACCAGGGCCTGGGCGAGCTCGAGGCGGCGCACCATGCCGCCGGAGTACGTGGCCACGAGCCGGTCCGCGGCATCGGCCACCCCCATCGTCTCGAGCACCTCGTCGATCCGGGCCCGGCGCTCGCGCCGCGGGACGTCGAAGAGCCGGGCGAACAGCGCCACGTTCTCCCGCCCCGTGAGGGTGCCGTCGGCCGACAGCTCCTGCGGCACATAGCCCAGCAGGCGGCGTACGCGCATGGGCTTGCGCGCCGGGTCGAAGCCGAACACCCGGGCCCGTCCGTGCCGCAGCGGCAGCAGCGTCGTGAGCACCCGGATCGTGGTCGTCTTCCCGGCACCGTTGGGCCCGAGCAGCCCGAACACCTCACCGGGGGCGATCCACAGCGAGACGTCGTCCACGGCCAGACGGTCGCCGAAGCGATAGGACAGTCCCTCGCACTCGACGGCCCGCTGGGGCCCGGTCCTGCCTGAGGTCATGATTCCTCCACGGCGTCGGCCACGCGTCGCAGCAGCACGATGGCATCGGGCAGCCGGTCCCGCTCGGCCGGGTCCAGCCGCCGCAGGGCCTCGGCCACGGCGGCGCAGCGCCGGTCCCGCCACTCGCTCATCCGGCGGCGGGCCGGGGCCGTGAGCTCGAGCCGCACCACGCGCCGGTCCGGCGGGCGCCGGGTGCGTTCCACCAGACCGGCCGTGCACAGTCGGCCCACCAGGGTGCTCACGGAGTTGGGCGCCATGCCGAGCTCGGCGGCGGCTTCGGTCACGGACGCCCCGGGGCGCCGGTAGAGCAGCCGCAGCACATCGGCCTCGGCACCGGTCAGCGTCGCGAAGACCGGCCCGCGCCCGGCGGCCCGCCGCGAACCACGGCGCAGCGCGGCCACCGCTCCCAGCAGTTCCTCGGCCACATGGACCGATAGGCCATCGGTCGCCATGCGGCAATTTTATCTCTCAAACAGAGTCTTTGTCCCGGCCGCGCAGCGGCTCATCGGGGCAGCGGCTCATCGGGTGCCCGGAGCGCGGCCAGCCCGGTGAGCAGGGCGTCGACCGCGAGGCCGAACCGTTCCGCGTCGTCCGTCCCGGCCCCGCTGCGGGCCGCCTCGGTGATCAACGGATAGCGCCCGGCGTCCAGTTCGGCGAGCCACGGCGCGGAGCCCGGGCCCTCGGCGCCGATGTCGCCCGCCTCGGCCGAGGTGTGCCCGACGACCAGCAGGGACAGCGAGTTGAGCGCGTGCACGGCCTGCCCCAGGGGAAAGCCCGCCGTGGTCAGCGCGGTCAGTCCGCGCTCCATCGCGTCCAGGGTCGCCGGGGTCACGGCGGGACGGGCGGATACGAGCGGCAGCACCCCGGGGTGGCGCAACAGCGTGGCACGGAGCGCGTCCGCGTAGGCCCGCAGTAACGGCTGCCAGTCCGTGCCCTCGGCCTCCAGGGGCAGCGCCTCCGTGAACACCCGCTCCACCAGGCCGTCCAACAGGGCGTCCTTGCCCGGCACATGGTGGTAGAGCGTCATCGCCTCGACGCCCAGTTCGGCGCCGAGCCGGCGCATGGTGAGCGCGCTCGTGCCCGCGCTGTCGACCAGGGCGAGCGCGGCATCCAGGATCCGTTCCCGGGTCAGGCCGGCCCGTTCGCCGCGCGACCTCTTGTGAACCATGCGTCCTCCCGGACCCCTTGACATTCTTACAACGTAAGGAGATCGTATCCCCGCACCGAAACTTACTTTGTAAGAAACAAGGGGGAGTATACATGGACACCACCATGATCCAGGCCAACAAGCAGGTCGTCGCGGACTTCTTCCACGCGCTCAGCGAGCGCAGGATCGAGGACCTGCCCCGCTACATGGCGCTGGACGTGATCGACCACAACAAGGTCATCTTCGGGGAGCCGGACGAGCCCGGTGCCGCCTTCGAGGGCTTCCGCCAACAGCTCGAGGCCTTCGGCGAAGGCGGCCTGGAGCCGCAGCAGTTCATCGCCGAAGGCGACACGGTCGTGGTCCGGCTGCTGGTCACCGGCACCCACACCGGGCACCACCCCCGCATGCCCGCCCCCACTGGCCGCTCCTGCGAGGTGGAGCAGATCTGGATCTGCACCGTGAAGGACGGGAAGATCCGCGAACTCCGGGCCGTCAGCGACCGCCTCGGGATGTTCCTCCAGCTCGGCTGGGACTGGCCGACGCAGGACTGACGGCCTGTACGGAGATCAGTGCACCCGGCTGCGCCCGCGCTCCCGCGCGGCGTCCAGCATCTCGTCGAAGGTGGCCACGGTAATCCGGGCAGGCCGGGTTCGAAGCGCTACCGCCGGGCGGTGGAGAAGCCGGTTGCCTTTCGGCCGGACTGGGGGTAGCCGGATCATCGGCCGCAAAAACAACGGACGGAACACGATCTACAAGTACGTGCCCGAGCTGAAGGGCGGACGGATCGCACTCGCCGACGCCGCGGGCGCAGGACGCCGCCGACGAGGTATGACAGGGGCGGGGCCACGGCCAAGGCGTTCTCCGCGGAACTCAACTCCGGGGCGTGCCGGGGGCGTCGAGGTCACTCGCGGCCGCACGACCCCGGAGAGGGGCTTTGTCGGCAGCCCCACCTACCCCCTTTGAGGTTTGTGCTTTCTCCCTTCAGTCCCTCCCGCCTCGCGTGCATACTGGGGGCCCGGAAAGTTACCCGGGGTACGCGGCCGACGGTCCGGGATTCTCCTCGGGCGTTACCAGGGCCGGGGTCTGACGGTGCGTCATCCGGTGGGGACGTCGGAGGAGGTCGCCCGAGGTTCCCTCCTCGGTCGGCACCCATGTGAAACATCGCGCGTGGCCCGAGTTCCACACTTCTCAGGAGCCGTCTTGCACATACCGAAATATGTCACCGCCGTCTGTGCCACCGCCGCGGCGACGGTCTTGGCCACCTCCACGTCCGCGGCTGCGGAGACCGGCCCTGAGCAGGGCAATTTCCTTCCCGCTATGGTCCATTCCATCCTCCACCTCGACATCGATCCGCCGGGCGCCAATGACTGGAACTGCCGTCCCGGCGCCGCCCACCCGCGTCCGGTCGTCCTGGTGCACGGGACCTACGAGAACCGCTACAACAACTGGGCCCGGATGTCCCCCGAGTTGAAGGCCCAGGGCTACTGCGTCTACGCCCTCGACTACGGCGACACCGACGACGCCGGAGTGGCTCTCGCTCCCACCGTCAAGGGTTACGGAGACATCAGGAAGTCCTCCAAGGAGCTGGCCGCCTTCGTGGACAAGGTGCTCGCTGCCAGCGGCTCCGGCCAGGTGGACCTCGTCGGCCACTCCCAGGGCGGGACCCTGGCCCGCTGGTATCTCAAGGCCGACGGAGGCGCGAACCCGACCGACCCCTCGAAGAACAAGGTCAAGAAGGTCGTCCAACTCGGTGCGACCAACCACGGCACCACCATAAGCGGCATCGAGACTCTCGCCGACATGCTCCACATGCTGGGCCCCGGGGAGAAGCTCTTGGGGAAGGCGGGCATCCAGCAGTACAAGAAATCCGACTTCATCAAGGAGCTCAACGCCGACGGGGACACCGTTCCCGGGATCGACTACACCGTGATCGGCACGAAGTACGACGAGATCACCACCCCCTGGCAGAGCACGTTCATGACGGCGGGCCCCGGAGCAACGGTGCACAACATCACCTTGCAGGAGGGCTGCTTCGTCGACTTCTCCGCCCATCTGAGCATGTCGTACAGCCCGCGTGCGATCGGACTGGTCAAGCGGGCCCTGGACCCCTCAGCCCCGGCGGCTCCCTGTGTGCCGAGGGCGCCCGCCTTCTGATTCCACCGAAGGTCCGCCTTGGCCGATCTCGATCGTCAGTCGGCCGCCGGAGGATGCCGGAAAGCAAGGCGGCCGACTCAGCCCTCCAGTCCCGTGAAGATCTGGCGGCCGCCATTCTGGATGGTCTTCAACGCCCTGGTTCACCCCAGGAAACTCAACCGCACCTGGCGGTCCGGGTTGTCCTTGTTCGGCCATGGTGCTGGAGATGCCTGCCCCCGTCGTCGCCGATGCCCGCGGTTACTACCAGGTCACCACAACTCGCCTCGCATCCGAGGCGCTTGGCGAGCTTACCCGGGGCCCCAGGGGCGGTGCAGGGCGGGGGTCAGCGCACGGCGATCTCCTGTGCGCGGTCGACGTCCGGGCTGCGGTAGAGCCGTTCCGGGATGCGTGCGAGGGTCGAGGGATGCACCTGCGGCCCGAGTCCGTAGAGCTTCTGGAAGCTCATGATCAACGGCCGCCAGGCATCGGGGTCGATATGGTCGTCCGTCCCCTTCAGCCGGATGTCCTCGTGCGCATGCACTCGCTGGACCCGGACCTCGAAGGCCGCGATCGCGCCGCGCTGCCGCTCGTCGTCCTCGCCGACCGGATGCACCGCCTCGACGACCGCCTCCAGGGCGACCGGACACTCGGCCGCCCTGGGCGGTGCCACCGTCTCCGAGGCGACGGGCGTGAGCCCGGCCCGGCCGAACTTGTCCGCCTCGTGCCGATAGCCGCGCTCGCGCTTGCGCGGCGGCACCGGGTCCGACCCGGTGGTCAGCGCGAGCCGGTCGACCGCCGGGGCGAGAGCGTCGGACGGCAGATTCAGCACGCACTCGCGGGTGCGCAGCATGTTCTCCGCCGTCTTCGACCGGCGGCCCAGCCCCAGAACGGCCCGCCAGCCGAGCCAGAAGGCCGAGGACATGGGAGCCAGATTGGGCCGGCCGTCCTCGTTCAAGGTCGAGATCAGCACCACGGGGGTGCCGAAGTAGAGGATGTTCGGTTCGATGGTCGTCATGAGGGCAGTCTCGCCGCGATGACCGCCGGGGACCGGCGGTCATCGGACGTCGTCACAACTCCCGCAGCCGCGTGGCCAGTACCGGCCCCGCCTCCCACAGAGCCTCCCTCCCCACGATGTCCATGTGCGTCGCCTCCACCCCGTGCGTCTCGAACTCGCCGGTGAGGAACGGGCCCCACGCCTCCGAGCCCGAACCGGGGGAGTCCTGCTCCGCGGCGGCGTCGAAGAACAGCACCGGCCCGTCGAAGGGCTGCGGCCGGTGCCGCGCCATGGCGGCGAGGTTCTCCTCGGCCACCGTGACGAGGTCCACGATCACCCGCTCCTCCAGCGACCCCAGCGAGTTCCCGGCCTCCCGCAGCACCTGGGCGATCTCCGCCACGTCCGGGCGGGACGGGCCCGTCCAGGCCGGGTCGGTCACGCCGCCCAGCGCCAGGTGCAGGACCTCCGCGATGCCGGGCGCACCGGCGCCGGGGTTGCCCGGGTAGGAGTCGAAGAGGACGAGCAGTGCCACCTCCTCGCCCTGCGCCCGGAGTTCGGCCGCGATCTGCTGCGCGACCACGCCGCCGAACGACCAGCCGGCGAGGACGTACGGCCCCTCCGCCCGGATCTCCCGGATCCGCTTCACGAAATGGGCCGCGAGATCGTGCACCGGGAGCGGGGTCACGGGGCCCCGGACGAGCCGGGGGTCCTGCAGGGCGTACACCGGGTGACCCGCCGGCACATGGATCGGCAACGCCGAATAGCACCAGCCCAGTCCGTTGACCGCGGGCACCAGGAACACCGGTACGCGGTCGCCCTCGCCGCGGAAGGCCAGGACATGGCCGAGGCCGTCGTCCGCCCCGCCCTGCGCCAGCCGCCGCTCCAGCCGGGCCACGGTCGGGCTGTCGAAGACCGCCCGTACGCCGATGTCGTTCCCCAGGACCTCCCGGACGCGGCCCGCCAGGCGGACGGCCAGCATGGAGTGCCCGCCCAGGTCGAAGAAGCCGTCGTCGGGGCCGACCGCGGGCACGCCCAGGACCTCGGCGAACAGCTGGGACAGGACCTCTTCGCGGGGGGAGCGCGACCGGGTGACCGGGGCCGGCGCGGCGGCCTCCGGCTCGGGCAGCGCGGCGCGGTCGAGCTTGCCGTTGGGGGTCAGCGGCAGGGCGTCGACGACGACCAGGGCCGACGGCACCATGTACTCCGGCAGCCGCCGGGCCAGCCGGGCCCGGATCGCCGCGATGTCCGGCCCGGAGCCCGGGAGTTGCGGGCGGGGCACGAGATAGCCGACCAGCCGGAGGCCGTCCCCCGACGGGTCCGGGCGGGTCACCACGACGGCGCGGTCGACCTCGGGGTCCTCGGCCAGCACGGACTCGGTCTCGCCCGGCTCGATCCGGAACCCGCGGATCTTCACCTGGTGGTCGGTCCGTCCCAGGAAGAACAACTGCCCGTCACGGGCCTGCCGCACGATGTCCCCGGTGCGGTACATCCGCTCGCCGGGCCGTCCGAACGGGCAGGCCACGAACCGCTCGGCGGTCAGCACGGGCCGGTTGAGATAGCCCCTGCCGACCCCGGTGCCGGCGATGTACAGCTCGCCGGGCGTGCCCGCCGGCACCGGCTGGAGGCGCTCGTCCAGCACGAACAGCCGGGTGTTGGCCACCGGCCGGCCGATCGGCGGCGGCCCCGTGAGGGGCTCCGTCAGATGCGCGCACACCGCGTAGACGGCCGTCTCCGAGGGGCCGTACCCATTGGTGACGTCGGCACCGTGCCCGGTGAGCGCGGTGGCCAGCGCGGCCGGCAGGGCCTCGCCGCCGATCAGCAGGCGCAGCCCCCGGACGGCCTCGGGGTCCGTCGCGCGCACCATCTCCCAGAGCGCGGGCGTGCCTTGGACGAGGGTGACCGAGTGGCGGCGTACGAGCGCGCCCAGCGCGGCGGGATCGCGGACGGCCTCGCCGGGGGCGACGACCAGGGTGGCCCCGGCGAGCAGTGTGAGGTACATGTCCACCTCGGCGACGTCGAACGCGAGGGTGGTGACCGCGAGCATCCGCTCCCCGGGCGCGAGCGGGAACCGCTCCTTTATCTCCATGAGGACGTTCAGCAGGTTCTCCCGGGTGAGGACGACGCCCTTCGGCCGCCCGGTCGAGCCCGAGGTGTAGATGACGTACGCGGCCGTGTCCGGGAGAACCGGCCCGCCGAGGTCCTCGTCGCTGCGGGCGGCTGTCCGCGCGGCGGTGCCCGGGTCGTCGAGCAGGACAACCTCTGTCGGCGGCTCGGGCGGCAGCGCGCCCGCGGTGCCCGCGTCGGCCAGCAGCAGCGCCGGCCGGGTGTCGTCGAGGACGAAGGCGAGACGGTCCGGTGGGATGTCGGGGGCGAGCGGCAGATACGCGGCACCGGTCTTGAGCACGGCGAGCACCACCACCGGCAACTGCTCGGAGCGCGTGAGCATGAGGGCCACACAGCGCTCCGGACCGGCGCCCCGTGCCAGCAGCTCCCTAGCCAGCCGGTTGGCGCGGGAGTTCAGCTCCGCATAGGTCAGCACCGTGTCGCCGAAGAGCACGGCGGCACGCTCCGGTGACTCCTGGACCTGACGCTCTATCAATTCGGTGAGGGTCGCCTCCGGCAGCGGACGGGCGGTGTCGTTCCACTCGGTGAGCAGCCGGTGCCGCTCGTCCGGGCCGAGCAGGTCGATACGGTCGACGGGCTGCTCCGGGTCGGCCGCGACGGCCTCCAGCAGCCGGGCCAGCCGTGCCGCGAGATCCGCGGCGCTCGCCCGGTCGAACAGGTCCGCGTTGTACTCCAGGGCGCCGCCGATGCCCGCGGGGATGCCGTCGGCGTCGAACCGCTCGCTCAGATAGAGGGTCAGGTCGAACTTGGCCGTGCCCGTGGACGCGGCCTGGGGGAGGCTCTGCAGCCCCTCCAGCCGCACCTCGGGAGGACCACCGGCGGTGAGCGAGAGGAACACCTGGCACAGCGGGTGCCGCGAGAGCGTCCGCGTGGGCTGCAGATGCTCCACCAGCAGCTCGAAGGGCAGGTCCTGGTGCTCGTACGCGGCCAGGTCCGCATCCCGCACCCGCTCCAGGAGCTCGGCGAAGGACGGCGCCCCCGAGGTGTCGGTGCGCAGGACAAGGGTGTTGACGAAGAACCCGACCAGGCCCTCCAGCGCCTCGTCCTGGCGGCCGGCGACCGCGGTGCCCAGGGGGATGTCCGTACCGCACCCCACCCGCGTCAGCAGCGCGGCCAGCGCCGCGTGCAGCACCATGAACACGGTGGCCCGGTGTGTGCGGGCCAGCTCCTGGAGGTCCTCGTGCGTCCAGGCGTCCAGCCGGAACGGGATGCTGCCGCCCCGGTGCGAGGCGGCAGCGGGACGGACGCGGTCCGCCGGCAGCGAAAGCTCCTCCGGTATCCCGGCCAGTGCCTCGCGCCAGAAGGCGAGTTGGGACGACAGGCGGCTGCCGGGATCCCGCTCGCTGCCGAGCACCTCCCGCTGCCAGAGCGCGTAGTCCGCGTACTGCACGGGAAGGGGCGCCCAGCCGGGCGCGCGCCCGGCTCTGCGTGCGGAGTACGCCTCGGCGAGGTCCTCGCCGAGCGGTCCCATCGACCAGCCGTCGCCCGCGATGTGGTGGATCAGCAGCACCAGGATCTGCTCCGCGGGCCCCGTGCGCACCACCGTGACCCTCAGGGGCGGTTCGCAGGAGATGTCGATCGCGCGGGAGAGCAGGGCGGACACCGTCTCCTCGGCCCCGCCCGGTCCGCAGTCGGTGAACTCCACCGGTACATGGGCCTGTTCGGGCGGAAGGACCTCCTGCACCGGCTCGCCCCCGAGCTCGCGGCAGCGCGTGCGCAACGCTTCGTGACGGGTGATCAGGTCGTGGACCGCGGCACCGAGGGCCTCCCGGTCGAGGTCGCCGCGCAGGCGTACCACCAGCGGAAGGTTGTAGGTGGCGCTCGGGCCCTCCAGCTGGTGCAGGAACCACAGCCGGCGCTGGGCGAACGACAGCGGCAGTGCTGCCGGACGCGGGCGCGCTGGGGTGAGATCGTTCGAAACGCCTGCCACATCTGCCCCCTGCTTCTCAGTCATCTCTCAAGTGATCCTGTTCTCATGGAATTTCGGCTGTCAACAGGGCCATGGTGGGTCTGGTGGGTCTGGTGATGCCGGAGGTAGGGTCGCCAGGTTTTTAACCAACACCGTTTCGACCAACACGCCGTGGGAGGCAGCCGTGCCCGTGAGGTACCGGAACCTGGGCAGTTCGGGAGTACAGGTGAGCCGTCTGGCGCTGGGGACCATGAACTTCGGTCCGCAGACGCCCGAGGAAGAGGCCCACGCCATCATGAGCCGGGCACTCGAGCTGGGGATCAACTTCTTCGACACCGCCGACATCTACGGATGGAAGCTCGGCGAGGGCATCACCGAGCAGATCATCGGCCGCTGGCTCGCCGCCGACGGGACGCGCCGCGACCGGATCGTCCTGGCCACCAAGGTGTACGGCCCGATGGGCCGTACACCCAACTCCGCACGGCTGTCCGCCGTGCACATCCGCCGGGCCTGCGAGGCATCCCTGCGCCGCCTGCGGACCGACCACCTCGACCTGTTCCAGCTGCACCACGTCGACCGCACCACTCCCTGGGAGGAGACCTGGGAGGCCGTCGAACTCCTCGTCTCCCAGGGCAAGGTGGTCTACGCCGGCTCCTCCAACTTCGCCGGCTGGCACCTCGCCCGGGCCCAGGAGACGGCACGCCGGCGCGGCTCGCGGGGCCTGGCCAGCGAGCAGTCCGTCTACAACCTCCTCGAGCGCACCGTCGAGCTCGAAGTGCTGCCCGCGTGTCAGGAGTACGGCATCGGCCTGCTTCCGTACAGCCCGCTCCAGGGCGGGCTGCTGGCCGGAGTGCTCCGGCGCGGCGAGGGCGCGGGCCGCAGCACGGAGCCCAAGACCCGCCGGCTGCTGGAACAGCACCGCGAGCGGATAGCGGCCTACGAGGACTGGTGCGCCGGAATCGGCGAGGACCCGGCCTCGGTCGGCCTCGCCTGGCTCCTGCACCGGCCCGGGGTGACCGCACCGGTCGTCGGGCCGCGCACGGTCGCACAACTCGAGAGCGCCGTACGGGCCTTGAACGTCACCCTCGACGACGGCCGGCTCAAGGAGCTCGACGCGATCTTCCCCGGTCCGGGGGGCCCGGCGCCGGAGGCGTACGCCTGGTGACCGTACCGCCCGGGCGCGGCCGGGCCCGGGTGGAGCCCGCCGGGCCCGGGCGGCCCAGCAGCGCCAGGTGCTCGTCGCGGACCACGCCGAAGCGCAGCGCGGTGGACACCACCGCCTCGCGCTGCCAGTTGACCCGCCGCCCGGTGCCGGGCACCGGCTGGTCCCTGACCCGCAGCTTGCGGCGGGCCAGGTAGTCGATGTGGAAGTTGACCGCGGCCTGCGTGATCGACCGGCAGGAGTCCAGGCCGCGCAGCCGCTCGACGATCTCCCGGGTGCCCGGGATGGCCGGGTTCGAGGCGTCCCCCAGCCGGGGTTCGCACAGGGCGACCAGGACCAGGAAGTACTTCGCCATGCAGTCCAGCGAGAAGGCCCGTGCCATGTGGTCGTCCCGGCAGTCAGGCGGAGCCGGGGCGTCCAGGTAGACGGGGTCCGGCGCGGTGACGGCCAGCGAGAGCAGGCCGTCCGCGGAAGGCAGCAGCACCCGGGCACGGGTGAACGGGACGGGCATCTCCAGCCGGCCGGGCGGCACCCTCAGGTACTCCCCGCCGCCCGCGCCGTTCTCCACCACATAGGTGCGCGTCCGGCTCAGGTTGGTGATCAGCCAGAAGCCGTCCGTGGCCCGGATACGGCCGGCCACCGCTTCCCCCGCGGGGTCGTCGAGCGGAACGTCCACCGGATCGCCCTGCGCGCCCCGGCCGAAGGTCACCGTCCGGCCGGGCCGGACCTCCAGCGGTCCGTCACCGGGACGGTCAGACGGGGCAACGCGCAGACCGTACGGGCCCGTGCTCACGGTCGCCTCCCTTCCTCGGCGTCATGCCGACCTCCAGACTCTCCAGCCCGCGCAGGAAGTTGGACGGGCGCAGCGGCGCGTCACCGGCCACCTCGATCGATTCCACGTGCCGCAGCAGGGCCTCCAGCAGACAGCGGACCTCGGTCCGGGCCAGGGCCGAGCCGATGCAGTAGTGGGGGCCGCCGCCGAAGCCCAGATGCGGATTGGGCCGGCGGTCGACCAGGAAGGCGTCCGGGTCGGTGAACACCCGCTCGTCGCGGTTGCAGGACGGGAGCCAGACCACCACCCGGTCCCCCGCACGGATGCGGGCGTCTCCCAGCGTGGTGTCCTCGGCCGCGGTGCGCATGGCGTGCAGCGCCGGCGAGGTCCAGCGCAGCACCTCCTCCACCGCCGTGCCGAGCAGCCCCGGGTCCTCGCGCAACCGCCGCCAGACGTCCGGCCGCCGGCCGAGGGCGAGCACGGCGCCGGACACCGCGTGCGGCGTGGTCTCCAGGCCGCCGTTCATCAACCCGTCGCAGTTGAGCAGGACTTCGTCGTCGGAGGCTGTCGCTTTCGCGAGCGACGTCACGATGTCGTGGCCCGGGCACGCGCGGCGCTCGTCGAGCAGGTCCGCGAAGTACCCGAAGATCTCGGTGTGCGCCGCGGTGCGGTCGGCCGCCCCCGCGGGGCTCTCGTCGGCGTCGTCGAAGGCCCTGGACATGACCTGCTCCAGGGAGGGCCGGTCCTCCTCGGGGATCTCCATCATCTGGAAGAGCACCCAGGTCGGTATGCGCACCGCCAGCTCGGCGACCACGTCGAACGTCCCGCCCCGGGCGAGGAGTTCGGGCAGGCGTTCATCCAGGCGGTGGCGCAGGAGCGGGGCGAGCGCGGCGACGGCCCGGCCGTTGAACCAGGACTGGTGGGCCGAGCGCAGCCGCCGGTGGTCCGCGCCGTCGGAGACCACGAGCATCCGGCCCGAGGCGGCGGCCACTCCGCGCGGGTCGCTGCCCAGGCGCATGCCCAGCCCGGAGACGAAGGCCCGCCCGTCCCTGAGTACTTGACTGCCCTCGGCATGCGTGGTGACCGACCAGAATCCTCCCGTCCGCTCGGACTCGGTCCAGGCGACGGGATGCCTGCCGCGTGCCTCGCGCCACACCTCGAGGTGGTGCGGGGCGGTGTGGAAGTACGGGTCGGCGAGGTCGGTGTGTGTTCCACCGGCCGTCCAGCGGGGGTTTCGCTCGTTCACTGTTTCCTCTCCGGGGCGTGATTCTCCTGGATTTCCGGAGTAAATCCCGTAATCCGAACCTGTATTGCTCGAGGATGACGCCCCTGGGGCGGCTGGCTATCATTTCCGCGTATGGCCGCCGGGACCGCCACGAGGGGGCCACGAGAAATTCGCGGGGGTCCGGACCGCCGTGGCGGCGGCGGCATTTCTGGGCGGCGACGAAAGGAATCTCTGGTGTTCGAAGAAGCCACCCTTTATTCCCCCGTCATCAGGAACGACAACGGGGTTGTTTCCGTGCTGTTCTCCGAGGACCACCCGGGGTACCGCGACCGGCGGTACCAGGAGCACCGCGCCCGCATAGCCGACGCCGCGCTGCGGTACGTCCTCGGCCGGCCGGTCCCCGACATCGCGTACACGGAGGACGAGCACGCGACCTGGCGGCTGATCGGCGCCGAGCTGGCCGAGAAGCACCGGCGGTACGCGTGCCGGGAGTTCCTCGCCGGCAGCGAGCGCCTCGCCCTGCCGGCCGACAGGCTGCCGCAGCTGGGCGAGGCCTCCGCCGCGATCGGGGAGGCCACCGGCTTCTGCTTCAGCCCGGCCGCCGGCCTGGTGGAGGTCCGCGACTTCTACGGCTCGCTGGCCGACCGCCGCTTCCAGGCCACCCAGTACATCCGCCACTCCTCCATGCCGCGCTTCTCGCCGGAGCCCGACATGATCCACGAAGTGGTCGGCCACGGAAGCCACTTGGCGAACAAGCGGCTGGCCGCGCTCTACGAACTGCTCGGCCGTACCGTGCGCCGGCTGACCTCCCGCGAGGCCGTGTCGCTCGTCTCCAGCGTCTTCTGGTTCACGCTGGAGTACGGCCTCGTGCGGGAGGACGGCGAGATCAAGGCCTGCGGGGCCAGCCTGCTGTCCTCCTGCGCAGAGCTGGAGCAGTTCCGGGACGCCGCCGAGATCAGGCCGCTCGACATCCCGGCCATGGCGCACCTGGGCTACCTGGTGGAGGAGTACCAGCCGGTGCTCTTCTGCGCCGACTCCTTCGACCACCTCGAGGACGCCCTCGGGACGTTCCTCGAGGGCGTGACCGACGGGAGCCCGCTCGTCGCGGCCTGACGGCGGGGCGGGGGCCGTCACCGGCCCCCGCCCGCGTCCGGCGGTCTGCTGGCCGGGGCGAGGACCCGCAGGAGGTTGCCGTGCAGCAGGAGTTCACGGTCCTGCCGCCCGACCCCGGCGAAGACCGTGGCGCCGTCGACGATCTCGCCGACCGAGCGCTCGAGGCCGCCCGACAGCCGGCCCAGCGGCCAGTCCGTACCGAAGATGATCTTGTGGTTGATGCCCAGCCGGAACAGCCGGTTCAGATGACCCGGCCAGTCGGCGATCGTCGGGGTGCTCGCGAACCCGCCGATGTCCAGATAGACGTTCGGGCGGTGGGCGGCCAGATACCCCGCCGTGTCGACGTGCGTCAGCCCCGCGTGCCCCAGCACGAAGTCGACCGACGGGAAGTCCCGGGCCGCCTGGTCGATGCGCAGCGGATGCGCCGGACCGTACTCCAGGCTGCCGGCCGTCGGCCCGGTATGGACGAACACCGGCAACTCCCGCGCCGCGCACACCTCGTAGTACGGGTACAGCTCCCGGTCCGAGGGGGAGTAGCCGCAGGGGGGATAGAGCTTCAGGCCGTCGAAGCCGTAGGTGTCGAGGATCCGCTCGAAGGACTCGACCCCCTCGGGCCCCCGCTGGGGATCCGCCCCGATGTACACCCAGAACCGGCCCGGATGGCGCAGCCGGATCTCGTGGTGCAGCCGCGCCATCTCCTCCATCGGCAGCGGGCAGTCCATCCGCAGGCCGAAGTCCGGCACCATCAGGACCGCCCGGTCCACCCCGGCCCGGTCCATCTCGGCCACCAGCCGGTCGGCCTGGTGGTCGCTGTGCTGTGTGGCGTAGCCGTCCAGGAGCCGGTCCACCGCCGGGGCCGTGCCATGGGCCCGCAGCCGGCGGTGGACGTTGCGGGCGACGTCCCCCAGGAATTCCCGGGGGATGAAACGGGTGGACGCCACATGGCAGTGCCCGTCGTAGACGGTCATCCGACGCAGTGCCCTATGAGACCGCGGACGGTGACACCGCTGTGCGGGTCGAACGACCCGAAATCGAAGGAGACGTCCGCCCGTTCCTCCAGATAGGACACCAGGCCGATCAGCGCCATGGAATCGAGAAGGCCCGTCGCGCTCAGTTCCGTGTCCGGGGCGACCGTGGTTTCCGTCTCCTTCTCGTTCCATTGCGTGACCCAGTCCACCAGGTCCTTCTCGAGCGCGGTGATGTCAATGGCCATGTGCCGTTCCCGTCCTTTGCGCGGACTGGTCCGAGACCAGTCGGAGACTGTTGCCACTCATGATCATTCGCTGTGCCGATTCCCTGACCCCGTCGAACACGGCCGAGCCCGCGGTGAATTCACGGACCAGCCCTGTGAGCGACTGGGACATGCGGTACGACGGCCAGCAGGTCCCGAAGAGGATCTTGTGCTCGATGCCCGTCCGGAAGAGCCGGTTGAGATGCGCCTGCCACCCGTCCGCGCTGAGCACCGCGTGGAACTGGCTGATGTCCAGGTACACATTGGGGCGGTGCGCGCACAGGTACGTCGCCTCGTCGACGTGCGTGACCCCGCCGTGCCCGATGACGAAGTCCACCCCCGGGAAGTCCCGGGCCGCCCGGTCGATCAGCAACGGCTCGCCGTAGCCGAAGTCCAGCGGCCCCCAGCCGGGCCCGCTGTGGCTGATCACCGGCAGCCCGCGCCGCGCGCAGACCTCGAAGTACGGGTACAGCCGGCGGTCGCTCGGCGAGTACCCGCACGGCGGGTACAGCTTCATCCCCGCGAACCCGTAGTCGTCGACGCACCGTTCGAAGAGGTCGATGCCGTCCTGCCCGGCCCGGGGATCCACGCCCCAGAACACCTTGAACCGGCCGGGATGACGGCGGCTCACCCGGTCGTGGTGCGCCGCGAGTTCCGGCGGCGACAGCGCGCACTTCGCCGCGTGCGAGAAGTCCGCCGCCAGCAGGAACGCCTGCTCGACACCGGCGGCGTCCATCTCCCGCACCAGCCGGTCGCCGTCGTCGTCCTGATAGAGCGCCAGGGTGCGCTCGGTCAGCTTCTCCTCGGTGACCGGGTGTCCGTAGGCGGCCAGCCGGTGGAAGGCGTTGGCCGCCTGGTGCTCGATGAAGGCACGCGGAATCGCCAGCTCGCTGGCCAGGTTGACCTGGGCGTCGACGATCCGGGGCGGCGCCGTGTCCGTCATGCCTCCTGCGTCCGTCATGCCTCCTGCGCCTTCACGGCCTCGGCGAAGTGCGCCGCGGCCAGCGGTCGGCTCAGCTTCATGTTGGCCGTCATGAACCGGGGGTCGGAGCGCAGCGGCTGCTCGGCGAAGACCAGCGACATCACGCGCTGGTGCGCCTCGAGCGTCTCGTTGACCTCCTCGATCCGCTTGCGGATCACGGCTTTCGCGCCCTCGTCGCCCGGGACGACCGGGGTGACGATCGCCCCGAGCCGCTGCGACTGCGGGGTCGGCACCACGACCAGCTCGGCGACCGACTCGACGCCCGCGAAGAAGGACTCGATCTCGGCGGGGTGCACCTTGCGCCCGCTGCCGAGCGCGATCACGTCCTTCTTGCGGCCCAGCAGGGTGAGATAGCCGTCCGCGTCCAGGACCCCGTAGTCGCCGGTCACGATGGTGCCGTCGGGCCGGTAGGTGTCGTCCTCCGCGCCGCCGGTGTCGAAGTAGCTGCCGCTGAGCGGCGCCGGGCGGCGGATCAGCAGCTCGCCGTCGGGCAGGAAGGTCACCGCGTCCGGGTCGATCAGCCGGCCCACGGTGCCGTTCCGGTGGTCCTCCGGCGTGTTCCAGGCGATCATCCCGGACTCGGTCATGCCGTACGCCTCGAGCAGCCGTACACCGTCGGCCCAGTACGCGTCGAGGGTCTCGCGCCGGATCGGCGCCATGCCGGTGATCATGAAGCGGATGGCGCCGCCCAGCAGCTGCGCGAGCGAGCCCTCGGGGCTCTTGCGGGCCAGCTGGAGGACGGTGTCGTAGAACACCGGCGGGGCGATCAGGAAGGTCGGCCGCTCGGACCTGACCGCGGCGAAGACCCGCTGGTACGGCGCGAGCACCAGATCCGCACCGGTCCACAGGCAGCAGTAAAGGGACAGCCGCTGCTGGTAGTTGGCCAGCGGCAGGAAGATCAGGTGCCGGTCCCGCGCGGTGATGCCGAAGGACTCGATGAACCGGTTGATGACGTACTCGGTGCCCTTGCGGCTGACGTTCAGCCCCTTCAGCCGGCCGGACGTCCCGGAGGAGAACACCAGGCTGTGCAGGTCGCCCGGCTCGCCGCGGGGAGCCGTGGCGAGCACCACGTCCGCCCCCGGCACCCCGTCCGGGGCCACCACCGCGGGGTGGGACGCCGCGCCCTCGGCGTCCGTGATCAGCAGCGCCAGGCCGTGCCGGGCGAGGAACGCGCCCGGGTCCTCCACCGGGGTGTCGTCCGCGAACGCCTTGAGCACGGCACCGGTGTTCACGGCCGCGAGGTCCCAGGCCACCCAGTCGATGCCGTTCTTCGCACGGATGCCCACGACATGGCCCGCCCGCACCCCCGCGGCGGTCAACTGCCCGGCACGCTCCGCCGCCAGCGCATGCAGCTGACGCTGCGTCACCTCGCGGCGGGCCCCCCCCGCGTCGATCTCCACCACCAGCGCCGCGTCGTGCTCGCGGTAACGGGCGGCGAGTTCCTCGAAGTTCATGCCTGCTCCCCTTCCAAAGTCTTCTCCAGAGCCGTGACGAGCTCGTCGAGCCGCTCCGCGACGAAGAACCCGATCCGTCCGCCGAGCATGGACTCGTAGCCGCCGCTGCCGGTGTCCCAGGCGATGTCGACCGTCAGCTCGGACCCGGCGCCGTCCCGCGCCGGCCGGACCGTCACCGAGCGTTCCAGCGAGGCCCACAGCCAGCACGGCTCGGCGCGCAGCACGACGCCCTGCTCCAGCTGCCGGGTGCGGTCGGTCCACACGACGTCGTCGTGGCCGAGCGTCCCCGCGAAGTCGGGCCCGGTCCCGGGCAGGGCGTCGGGCTCCGCCGCGAACGGGTCCAGCAGATGCGGCCGTTCGCGCAGCGCCGCCAGCACCGTCTCCGGCCGGTGGGGGAGCCGTACGGTACGGCTGAGTGGGGAGCCGACCGCGTCGCCCCGCACTCCGCCGGAGGCGCCGTGCGCGGCCTCGGCCAGCACGGCGTCGAGCACGTCCAGCCCGTGGCCGAGGTCGGCCTCCGGGATCACCATGGGCGGCTGGACCCGCAGCACCCGCGTGTTGTACAGCGAGTAGGTCGAGGTCACACCCTTGGCCAGCAGCCCTCCGAGCACCACCCCCGCGGTCGCGTCGTCGTGGAACTCGAGGCCGTGCATCATGCCCAGTCCCCGGTGCGCCGCGATCAGTTGAGGGAAGCGCCCGGCCGCCTTCGCCAGCCGCTCCTCGATGACCGCCGCCCGCTCGCCCACCCCGGCGAGGAACTCCGGGTCGGTGGCGATGGCGATCGACTCCAGACCCGCCCGGCACGACAGCGGGTTGCCGCCCAGGCTGGACCCGAAGGTCGAGGGCAGAGCCCGCAGGGTCTCCCACACCGCCTCGGTGCCCAGCACCGCCGAGATCGGCAGCATGCCGCCCCCGAACGCCTTGCCGATGCAGATGAGATCAGGGGTGACGCCGAAGCGCTCGTGGGCGAAGAACGTGCCGCACCGGCCGAAGGCCGTCTGCATCTCGTCGAGGATCAGCAGTGCCCCGTGCTCGTCGCACAGCCGCCGGACCTCCCGCAGGTAGTCCGGGTCCGGGACGATCACCCCCGCCTCGGCCTGGACGGGCTCCAGCAGCACGGCCGCCGTCTCGTCGTCGAGCGCCTCGGCCAGCTGCGCGAGGTCGCCGAAGTCGACCAGCTCGAAGCGCTCCAGCATCGGGCCGAACCGGGCCACGTGCTCGGGGCGGGCCGAGGCGCTCAGCGTCGCGAACGTCTTGCCGTGGAAACAGCCGCGGGCACTGATGAACTTGGGACGGCCGGTCGTGGCGCGGGCGAGCTTGAGGGCGTTGTCGATCGTCTCGCCGCCGCCGTTCGCCAGATAGGCGAACGGCAGCCGGTTGCCGGTGAGTTCGGCGAGCCGCTCGGTGAGGCGGATCTGCACCTCCTCGAACATGATCTTGGTGCTGTTGAGGACCCCGCTGTCGAGCTGGTCCCGCAGCGCCGCCACGATCCGTTCGTTGGAGTACCCGAACGACTGGTTGCCGTACTGGTCGAACAGGGCGAGGTGCGAACGGCCCTTCTCGTCCCGCACGTTGCTTCCGGAGCCCGTGCCCTGGACCCCGCACCCCATGACGAACGCCATCTTCGCGTAGGTGGGATGGTTGTGCGCGGCCTTGGACTCAGCGAGTTCCTGACGGAGTGTTCGCAACCCGGCGCCCCTTCGCGTAGTCGTCGTAGTCGTGGAAGAAGTACTGCAGCAGCCGGTTGCCGGCCTCCGCCGCGGTGCGTACCCGCGCGGCGGCGGACAGGACGTCCAGCATCCCCACCACGCTCGGCGGCGCCCCCTGGAACCGCACGTCCCGGTACGGCTCGTGCAGGGCGACGAAGCCGATGTCCCGGTAGAAGCCCCGCAGGCCGCCGCCCCCCTCCTCGGCGAAGAAGTCGCCGAGGACATGGGTCGCACCGTGTACGGCCACGCTGTGCACCAGCGCCTCGCGCATCAGCGCCATCCCGATCTCCCGCCCGCGCACGTGAGGCAGCGTCATGAGATGGCCGAACTCCACCAGGCGTCCCGTCGCCCGCAGTCCGGCGAGGTCCACCACGTCGTCACAGGGCAGGCCCGCCGCCGAGTCCGGCACGACCTTCACCGTCCCGACCGCCTCCGGTCCGGCGTACGCGAGGATGTACTCGGCGTGCGCGTCGAAGCGGTCGAAGGTCTCGGCCGTGTCCGTGGCGTCCGCGAGACGGCCCTGGTCCTGGACGTACACCGCGTCGCGCAGCCGCAGTACGTCGGCCAGTTCGGCCGGAGACTGCGCCACGCGGAAGTTGACTGTGTTCACCGTCGGCTCCCGTCCGTGCGGTTCACGGTTCACTTGAAGATCAGCTTGCGGAAGTAGTCGAAGTAGCCGGTGTGGAAGTAGCGGATCCTGCCCCGGATCTCGGTGTGCAGGTCGGGCAGCCGCTCGATCGGCAGATTGGGCATCACGTGGTGCTCGACGTGGTAGTTGTTGCCGTTGGTGAACCACATCATCAGCCGGTTCGACCGGATGGTGCGGGTGTTGGCGAACGGGTCCTCGTTCAGCGTCTCGCAGCGGTGGTGCTCGGGCAGTTCGATCAGGGCGTGCACGGGGGCCGCGACCAGGAGCAGCGGCAGCAGCCAGACCCACAGCACCAGCGCGCTGCCCAGCGCCACGGACAGCGCGGTCAGCACGACCGCCGTGGCCAGGATGAGGATGTGGTCACGCCGGATACGGCGCGAGACGGTGGCCGTCTCCCCCTCGAAGTCCGCTCCGCGCAGGGCACGGACCAGGTTCGCGAGGAACAGCTGGTAGTGGTGGAACATGGTGAACCTGGTCAGCCAGTCGAGCGCCGCCGCCCCTTTGGAGCGCTCGTTCTCCCTGCCGTACTGGTCCCCGTAGTCGAAGAACTCACGGTTCAACGGCGTGCCCAGGTACCGGTGATGACGCAGATGCGCGGTGCGGTAGGAGGCGAACGAGATGAGCATCGGCATGCCCAGCGCCGTCCCCGCGACCACATTGGCGCGCCGTCCCCGGAACGCCAGGTTGTGCAGCGTCTCGTGCTGCAACTCGGCGGCGTGCGCGTACATGCAGCCGATCAGCACCACGCCGGCGGCCTTCGCCCCCAACTCGGGCCGGCACACCAGCACCACACCGGTGGCGGTGATCGCCGCGCACACCACGAGCTTGAACGCGAAGACTCTGCCGCGGATGTCCGTCCGCAGATGTTTCAGCGAGGCACGGAGCTCCGCCGCCCCCACGGCCGGCTGCGACGCGGGCACGGTCGTCTCGCTCGGACGGGATTCCATCGGTGGTCCCTCCCTTCTCGGCGGTTGCCGGGAACTCAGTTCTTCGACAGGACGGCATCGACGCGCTGCGCGAGGCCCGCCACCGTGGGCGACTCGAAAAGCTCACGGACGCTCAGGTCGACGCCGGTCTGCTTGCGGATCCGGCCGAGCAGCCGCGTCGCCGAGAGCGAGTGACCGCCCAGGTCGAAGAAGCTGTCGTCGACGCCCAACTCCTCGACGCCGAGGATCTTGGTGAACAGAGCGGCCAGTTCGCGCTCCAGATCGGTGCCCGGCTGCCGGCGGTGCGCCGCCGTCGCGGCGGGCAGCGGCGCGGGCAGGGCCTTGCGGTCGAGCTTGCCGTTGGCCGTCCTGGGCAGATCGTCGACCTGGACGATCAGGCTCGGGACGAAGTGGGCCGGCAGCCCGGCGGCCAGCCGGGTGCGCAGCCGCGCCGGATCGACGCGCGCACCGGGCGCGGCGACGACGTACGCCACCAACTGCTTGTCGCCCGGCCGGTCCTCCCGTACCGTCGCGGCGGCCCTCGCCACGCCGGGGGAGCGGACCAGCGCGGCCTCGACCTCGCCCAGCTCGATCCGGAAGCCCCGGATCTTGACCTGGTCGTCGTTGCGCCCGAGGAACGTGAGCTCGCCGTCCGCCCAGCGCACCAGGTCACCGGTGCGGTACATCCGGGCACCGGGCGGGCCGAACGGGTCCTCGACGAACCGCTCGGCGGTCAGGGACTCCCGGCCGAGATAGCCGAGCGTCACACCGGCGCCGCCCACGTACAACTCGCCCACGGCACCGGCCGGTACGAGCCTGCGGTGCGCGTCGAGCACGTACACCCGGACGTTACGCAGCGGCTTGCCGATCGGCGGGGCCGAGGCATCGTCGGGCGACAGTTGGGTGCTCATCGCGGTGGAGACGGTGGCCTCGGTGGGCCCGTAGCCGTTGATGAGCCGGCACACCGGCGCCCACCGCTCGATCACGGTCGGCGAACTGGCCTCGCCGACCACCGAGATCGTGGTACCCGCAGGCCACTCGCCGGGCGCCATGACCTCCAGCACCGACGGGGGCAGCACCAGGTCGTTCACCTGCTTCTCGACCACCAGCCGCAGCAGTTCGGGGCCGGGGGCCAGCCGCTCGGCGGGAGCGGACACCGCGGTGCCGCCGTTCAGCACGCACTGCGTCATCTCGCCGACGAACGCGTCGAAGCTGGAGGAGGCGAACTGCAGGGTGCGGGTGCCGGGCCCCGAGCCCAGCCGGTCCACCATCGCCGCCGTCAGGTTGACCACCCCCGAGTGCCGGACCACCACGCCCTTGGGCACGCCGGTCGAACCGGAGGTGTAGATGACGTAGGCGGGGTCACCGGGACCGACCTCCACGGCCGGATCGCCGCCCGGCAGGGCCTCCAGCGCCGCGGCGACCTCCCCGTGGTCCAGCACCAGGCACCGCGCGTCGAGTTCCGTGGCCAGGGCCGCGGTCGCCGAGTGCAGCAGCACCAGTTCCGGCTTGGCGTCGGTGACCATGAAGGAGAGCCGGGAGACCGGATAGGACGGGTCCAGCGGCAGGAACGCGGCACCCGTCTTGAGCACCGCGAGCGCGGCGATGTGCAGTTCGGGGGAGCGGGGCAGCGAGAAGGCCACCACCCGGCCCGGCCCGGCGCCCTGGGACATCAGGTGCCGGGCCAGCCGGTTGGCCCGCTCGTTGAGATCCGTGAAGCTGAGGACCGTGTCCTCGAACTCGACCGCCGGCGCCTGGGGCGTACGGGCCGCCCAGGACTCCACCAGCCCGTGCATCGTGGTGTCCGGGATCTCGTGAACCGGCCCCGCCCCCTGGGCCAGGAGCCGCTCCCGTTCCTCCGGACCGACCAGCGGAAGCTCGTCGACGGGCGTGTCAGCCGCCGCTTCCGTGACCGAGTCGATGAGGAGGAGCAGACGCGCGAGGTGCGCCTCGGTCTCCTCCGGGCCGTGGAGATCGGGGTGCGCGTCGACGATGAGCTCCATGTCGTCGTACCCGGATGTCCGGTAGAAGGTCATCGCCAGGTCGTCCGCGGGCGAGAGCGAGACGGTGCGCACGGTCGCGGCGGATCCGGCGAAGTCCAGCGCGTAGTCGAAGGCCATGACGTTGACCACCTGGCCGTACAGACGGCGCCCGGTGCCCAACAGGCCCAGTTCGCGGGCCAGTTCGGCCGAGGGGTAGCGCGAGTGCAGGTTTGCCTGCCGTAACTCGCCCACCACCTGCCGGACGAAGTCGGCGAGAGGGACGCCCGGTTCCACCGGGACGCGCACGGGTACGGCGTTCGTCGTCATGCCCGGCACGTTGCGCACCTGCGGACTCAGCCTGGCCGGGGTCGGGATGCTGAGGACGGCCTCGGGGGCGCCCGTCATCCTGCCCACGTACGCGGCGGCGATCCCGGTGGCCAGGTCCGGCCAGCCGACGCCGAGCCGCTCGGCCGCCCGGCGCATCCGCACCAGCCGCTCCGCGCCGAGCTCCGCCCGGCGGCGGTGGGCGACCCGGCTGCGGGCCGACCACCGGCCGGTCAGCTGCGCGGGATCGGGCCGCTGCGCGAACCGCTCCAGCCAGTACGCGCGGTCGGCGGCGAACCGCTTCGACTCCGCGTACTGCGCCTCGCTCTCCAGGAGCAGACGGAAAGGGGGAAGCGCTCCGTCATCGCAGGACGTGCCCTTGGCCAGCGCCGTGTAGACCGCGGCGGTGCGGTTGTGGACGAGCGCGAGGCTCCAGCCGTCCAGGACGGCGTGGTGGACCCTGCGGTAGAGGGTGGAGCGGTCGGCTGCCGTCTTGATCAGGGCCGCCGTGCACAGGCGCAGGGGATCGGCCGGTCGTTCCATGTCGGAGCGGATCCAGGCGTCGGCCGCGGCCCGTGGATCGGGGTCGGAGCTGAAGTCCAGCTGGATCAGCGGGAGTTCGTCGACGGGCGCGAGATACTGCCGGTAGCCGTCCTCGGTGGCGACGAGCCGCAGCCGCAGCGCCTCGGCCTCCCGCTGCACGCGCTCGTCCGCCTCCCGCATGAGCGCGGGATCCACCGGACCGTGAATGTCCAGGCAGTCACTGATGGAAAAGGTCGGATCGCCCAGATCGGATGATTGGGCCATCCACGTACGCAACTGCGCGGAAAGCAAAGGCCATTCCGCTACGCCGGGCTCGAGCAACGTTCGTCCTTCCGATGAGGAGAACCGATACGGACAATCACCGACAACGCGCTGCCAGGGTCGCTGGAGGGAAGTTTCGGTCCGGCCGGGCGGGGACTGACAGGAAGTCCGGTGAGACGGCGAGGACTCGGGGGAAGTGGTGACGGGCCTGCCGACCCTGGTAGGGGTCGAAAATCTCGAACACATGAACGCGGCGATACTTCCCTCGTGCACCACGACATGTCAAGAGATGACTTTGTGCTCACGAGCCGCTACCCGAGTTGTCGTCAACTCGCCTCGGATTTCGTCGATTTGGCGGTGACTGGATGTCGGTCGCATTGGTTTCGGTGCGACTGTGTGGATTTGATGCCGCGTCATAATCTTTGTGCCGCAGCGGCTCCGGCGGGATCCGGCCGGTCGTACGGCCGGAGTGCGCTGACCCAGCGTGGCGCCACTCGGCAAATGGCCGGTGCCCGGTTGCGCAGAGTCGCGGACGGCCGTCCGGTTCCCGGGCCGGGGGACGAAATCCGGCCGAGATCCGTTCGGCCTCTTCTGGGAGATCGAACAGCGCGTATATTCCGTGAGGCGACTTCCGGTTCGTCCGCCGACCGATAGCGGCGAATTCACCAACGGAATCAACCGGGCGTAATCCGCAGCCGGTTGGCGAGAGGACGGATGACGTTCGTGCGTTCCGACACCTGGCGGAGGGTCACCGTCGTCGCGGGGCTCATCCTCGCCGCCTTCGCCTTCAACACCACCGAGAACCTGCCCATCGGGCTGCTCAAGCTGATCTCGTCGGACCTGGACGTCTCCGTGCCGTCCGTCGGCTACCTCGTCACCGGCTACGGCCTCACGGTGGCCGCCGTCTCGGTGCCGATCGCCCACGCGACCCGGCGGATCCCGCGCCGCCATGTGCTGTCCGCCCTGCTCCTGGTGCTGTGCCTGGCGACCTGGGTCTCCGTCATGGGGTCGTCCTACTGGCTGCTGCTGGGCGCCCGCGTGGTGACCGCCGTGTGCCAGGCGCTGTTCTGGGCGGTGCAGGCACCGGTGGCGGTCGGGCTGTTCGCCAAGGAGGTACGCGGACGCGTCATCGCCGCGATGTCCGTCGGCGGAGCGCTCGCCACGGTGCTGGGCGTACCGGCCGGCACCTGGCTGGGCCAACAGGAGGGCTGGCGGCTCCCGTTCGTGGTCCTCAGCGCGTTCGGGCTCTTCGCGCTGGTCGCGATCGCCGTCCTGCTGCCGACCACGCGACCCGAGGAGGGGCACGGCGCCTTCGGCACGGCACCGGACAAGCACCGGTTCCTCATCGTGCTGGCCTGCACCGCCCTGTCGGTCACCGGGATGTTCGTGGGCTTCACCTACATCGTGAAGTTCCTCAACGACGTCAGCGGATTCTCCGACAGCTCGGTGAGCGCCATGCTGGGCGTCTTCGGCGCCGCGGGCGTGGCCGGGGTCAGCCTCACCGGCCCGTTCCTGGACAGCCGGCCCCGGGCGGCGCTCGCCGTCCCGGTCGCCGTGCAGGCCGTGGCCCTGGTCGGGCTCTCGGCCGGGGGCGGCAACCAGGCGGTCGCCATCGCGATGCTGGCCCTGCTGGGCATCTCGGCGCCCCCGGTCTTCATGGCGAGCCAGAGCCGGGTGCTCAACGTCGCACCGGGCCGCACCGAAGTGGCGCTCGCCTCGAACTCCGCGGCCTTCAACGTGGGCGTGGCCGCCGGTGCCCTGATCGGCGGGATGGCCCTGCCCGCGCTCGAGGTGCGCGGCACCTTCCTCGTCGGCGGCCTGCTGACCGTCGCCGCGCTGGCCGTCCTGGCCGGTGAATACCTGCTCCCCGCCCCGGCCGCCTCGCACGCCGGGGACGGCACGCCTCAGACCAGTTCGGCGAACGCCGCGTAGGCACGCTCGTCGAAGAGGACGAAGCGGACCTCCTCCACCGCCGTGTCCGCCGCGCGCACCGCCTCCACCGCGATGCGCGCGCCGTCGTCCATCGGCCAGCCGTAGATGCCGGTGGAGATCGCCGGGAAGGCGACAGTCCGTGCGCCGAGCTCGTCGGCGACCCGAAGCGACTCCCGGTAGCACGAAGCAAGCAACTCCGAGCGATCCTCCTCGTGGGTGAATCGTGGGCCGACCGTGTGGATGACCCACCGGGCCGGAAGCCGGCCCGCCGTCGTGGCCACCGCCCGGCCCGTGGGCAGGCCCTTGCCGTACTGCGAGGCGCGCAGGTCGCGGCAGGCGGCAAGGATCTCAGGACCACCTGCGCGGTGGATGGCGCCGTCGACGCCACCGCCGCCGAGCAGCGAGGAGTTCGCCGCGTTGACGATGGCGTCGACGTGCTGCTGTGTGATGTCGCCCCGGACCAAGGTGATGGTGACCATGGCGTCATCGTGGCCCGTCCGCGGAGCGCGTGCCCTCCGGTTTCACAGGGCCCGGACACAAGCCTCGGCGACGGCGACGTCCTGCTCGGCCGAGCCTCCGGAGACGCCCACGGCACCGAGGGCACGCCCGTCGGCGTCGGGGAGCGGCAGGCCGCCGCCGAAGGAGACCAGGCCGCCGTTGCTCCACTCGATGCCGTAGACCGGACCGCCGGGCTGCGATATCTCGCCCAGCGCGGCGCTGGGCATACGAAAGAGCACGGAGGTCGAGGCCTTCTTCAGCGCGAGGTCCACGGAACCGAGCCACGCCTCGTCCATGCGCGAGAAGTGCAGCAGGTGGCCGCCGGCGTCGACGACCGCGATGTTCATCGCCACCCCGAGCCGACGGGCGGCGGACCTGCCCGCGTCGGCGAGGCGCTCGGCGTCGGCAAGGGTGAGAACGGTCATGGGAATTCCTCCGGTTCGGTGGAGCAGGGGCTGCGTACGGAGCCACTGTCGTCCCGCGCCGCCCGGCCGTACCAGGCCCGCCTGTGCCCGGGGAGAGGTGTTCCTGGGGAAAAGACCCCCAGGAACACCTCGGATGCCGGTGCGAGACTTGCGCCCATGAGTGAGCTCGGTGACTTCCTGAAGAGCAGGCGTGCGGCCGTGTCCCCCGAGGAGGCCGGCCTCCCCGCCGTGGGCCGCCCACGCCGGGTGCCCGGACTGCGGCGCGAGGAGGTCGCCCAGCTCGCCGACGTCAGCGTCGACCACTACATCCGCCTCGAGCAGGGCCGTGTCACCGGCGCCTCCCCGGGACTGCTGGCCGCGCTCGCGCGTGCCCTGCGGCTGACCGACGACGAGCACGCGTACCTCCGGATGCTGGCGCAGCCCGCCGTCCGGGCACGGGAGGCCGACGCGTCGGTCCGCGGCCCGGTGCGCGACCTCCTCGACGCCATGCCGGACACCCCGGCCCTCGTCCTGGGCGCCCGGACCGACGTCCTCGCGTGGAACCGCCTGGCCGCCTGCCTCTTCCTCGACTTCGCCGAACTGCCCACGGCCCACCGCAATTTGGTGCGGCTGGTCTTCCTCGACCCCCGTGTCCGCGAGCTGTACGCGGACTGGCGGGCCGTCGCCGCCGAGGCCGTGGCCCGTCTGCGCATGCACGCGGTCCACAGTCCGGACGATCCGCGCCTGGCCGAGCTGGTGGGGGAGCTGTCCCTCCGCGACGCCGACTTCCGCCGCTGGTGGGCGGGGCACGACGTCCGCGCGGTCGGCGCCGGCCAAAAGCGTTTCCACCACCCCGTCGCCGGAACTCTCGACCTCGACTGGCAGGCCCTGCGCATCAACGCGGCGGACGGTCAGACGCTCGTCACCTACACCGCCCCCGCCGGCACACCCTCCGGTGACGGCCTGCGCATCCTCGGCGCATGGGCGGCCACATCCGGCCGGAGACATGGTGAACCCTTTGCCAAATCCTGTACGGATGATCGAATATGAGTGATGTTCCGGAAGGGTGTTCCGGGATTCCCCGAAGAAAGTGGGCTGATTTGTCCTCGCTCGTCTCGCGCCTCACTGTCACCGCCGCCGTCGGCACCTCGCTGCTGGCAGCGGCGGCACTGCCCGCCGCTGCCGCGCCCGCGAAGCCGGCGCGCAGCGCCGTCGTCCTCGGCGCGATCCAGTACGACAGCCCCGGCAAGGACGACCGCTCCAACCGGAGCCTGAACGCGGAGTGGGTGACGGTCACCAACACCGGCAAGCGCACGGTGGACCTCGCGGGCTGGGCGCTGTCGGACAAGAACCGTCACACCTACCGCTTCGGCCACCTGCGCCTGGCCGCCCACAAGTCGGTGCGCGTGCACACCGGCAAGGGCAAGGACACGGCCCGCGACGTCTACCAGAACCGCCGCGCGTACGTGTGGAACAACGTCCGCGACACCGCCACTCTCCGTGACGCCCACGGCGCCACCGCCGCCGTCAAGTCCTGGGGCCGCGGCCACCGCTAGTGTGATGCGCCAGAAATCCTGAGGGTTAGTTCTGCTCGGTTATCTGGCTGCCGGCACCGACCTTGGTGAGGTAGTCGGCGAGGGAGTTGAGGATCTCGTCGGCGGTCTTGGTCCAGGTGAAG